>JANPOJ010000701.1:0-8308 GCA_031427935.1 Ilumatobacteraceae bacterium
GGCGCGGGCTGTCGGCTTTGATCCATGACCTGTCGCCGCGCAACACCGAGCTGTTGTCGACTCGGGCCGCGTTGCAAGCAACGATCGATGCCTGGCACCGTCAACGCCCCGGCGTCGTTCATGACCCGGCGGAGTACCGCGCCTTCCTCGAGGAGATCGGCTACGTGGTCCCGGCCGGGCCGGCGTTCACGATCGACACCGACCTCGTGGACCCGGAGATCACCACAGTGGCTGGTCCGCAGCTGGTGGTGCCGGTGACGAATGCGCGCTATGCGGTCAATGCCGCCAATGCACGCTGGGGGTCGCTCTACGACGCCCTCTACGGGACGGACTCGCTCGGCGACCGGGCGCCGAGCGGTCCCTACGATGCCACTCGCGGTGCCCGCGTGATCGCCTGGGTTCGCGGCTTCCTCGACGACGTCACGCCCCTGGCAGGTTCGGAAGGCGGGCACGCTCCACACGGCGACGCCACTGGCTACCGGGTGGTCGATGGCACCCTCATGGTGACGCTGGCCAATGGGTCAACAGGCGCGCTCGACGACCCTGCGGCATTCGCCGGCTACACCGGCGAACCGGATGACCCCCGGTCGATCCTGCTGGAGCATCACGGCCTGGGGATCGAGATCATCATCGACCGGGCGCATGCCATCGGTTCGACGGATCCGGCAGGCATCGCCGACGTCGCGCTCGAATCGGCCGTGACCTCGATCATGGACTTCGAGGATTCGATCGCCGCGGTCGACAGCGCCGACAAGGCCCTCGCTTACCACAACTGGCTCGGCTTGATCACCGGCACCCTCACCGAGCAGGTGACCAAGAACGGGCGGACGTTCACCCGGCGCCTCGCCGACGATCGGTCGTTCACGGCACCCGATGGGTCGAGTCTCCAACGTCGAGGACGGGCGCTGATGCTCGTGCGCAACGTCGGTCACCTGATGACGACGCCTGCCGTGCTCGATCGGGACGGCTCACCGGTGTATGAGGGCTTGCTCGACGCGATGATCACCGTGCTGTGCGCGATGCCGGGCTTGCTGCCGGGTGCGAGTTCGCCCAACTCCCGCACGGGCTCGATCTACGTGGTCAAGCCGAAGATGCACGGACCCGCCGAGGTCGCGTTCGCCAACGAGATCTTCACGCACGTCGAGGACGCGCTGGGCCTGCAGCCGAACACCGTGAAGATCGGAATCATGGACGAGGAGCGCCGAACCACGGTCAACCTCGCCGAGTGCATCCGAGCCGCCAAGACGCGCGTCGCGTTCATCAACACCGGTTTCCTCGATCGCACCGGCGACGAGATCCACACCTCGATGGCAGCCGGGCCGATGGTGCGCAAGACCGACATGAAGACGCAGCGATGGATCCAGGCCTACGAGGATTGGAACGTCGACGTCGGCATCGCCTGCGGCCTACCCGGGCATGCCCAGATCGGAAAGGGGATGTGGGCAGCACCCGATCTGATGGCCGACATGCTTGCGCAGAAGGTGCAGCACCCGCTCGCCGGCGCGAACTGCGCCTGGGTTCCGTCGCCGACGGCGGCGACGTTGCACGCGACCCACTACCACCGCGTCGACGTGCACCAGCGGCAGCTCGAACTGGCCCACGCGCTCTCGGCTGACGGCCCGCGGGCGACCCTCGACGACCTGTTGCGCATTCCCCTGGCACCGGCGATCGATTGGAACGCGGACGAGATCCAGGCAGAGCTCGACAACAACGCGCAAGGCATCTTGGGGTACGTCGTGCGGTGGGTCGACCAGGGCGTCGGGTGCTCGAAGGTGCCAGACATCCGCGATGTCGCGCTGATGGAAGACAGGGCGACGTGCCGGATCTCGTCGCAGCACATCGCCAACTGGCTGCTGCACGGTGTGGCGACGCACGACGAGGTGATGGCAACGATGCGACGCATGGCCGTCGTCGTCGATCAACAGAACGCCAGCGATCCGGAGTACGTGCCGATGGCGCCGTCGTACGACGGCGCAGCGTTTCGGGCAGCGTGCGATCTCGTGCTCTCGGGCGTCGAGCAACCGTCCGGCTACACCGAACCGATCCTGCACGCGCGGCGGCTGGAGCACAAGGCGCACCATTCCGGGTAGAAGCTTGCGCGCACCGTTTGGGCTCTGAGGCCTCGGGGTAGTTCTTCGTGAACGAAAGGAGAACCACCATGAAGGGAACCCTTCTCTGGGTGATCGCGGCGATACTTGTTGTCGTCGGAATCGTCCAACTCTTCCAGGGTCAGATCATCTTCGGCGTCGTGTTGATCATCGCCGGATGCCTCGTCGGCCCAGGCGGATATTCCGTCTTCAACCGCAGTACCTGATCGACGATCTCAGTCGTCGAGACGAAGTTGCCCGCCGAGACCACTGATCTCGACGAGGCGAGTGATGCCCGGCGTGGGGTGGGCGATGATGAAGTCGCCGCCCCCGTCGCGGGCCCTCGTGGCCGCCTCGATCAAGACACGCAGCCCACTGGAATCCATGAACGACACGCCCGCCATGTCGACGGTGACGACGCCTGTCGGCAGCTCCGCCATCGCCGCTGCCAGCGTTGGCGCCGTGTGAGCATCGATCTCACCGGACACTTCCCAACCAGTAGCCGTGGCGGAAATCTCTAAGCGCGCACCGAGGTCGGACATGGCCCGACACCGTACTCGCTGATGCCTCGATGTGCCTACCCCTGGAACGCATGATCACCCCTTCGGGTGACACCCCCTTATCCGTCGGTGTCCATCCACTCGCGCATCTTCTCGAATGATGCACGCAGCAGACGCGAGACCTGCATCTGCGACACGCCCATGGCCGCGGCGATCTGCTCCTGTGACTGCTGCTCATAAAATCGCAATCGTACGATCTCCCGTTCGCGCTCGGGCAGCTGTGCCAGCAGGCGCTCGACCAGGTCCGCATCGGTGGCGTGCTCGTATCCCGTCTCCTCCGAGGCCAGCGCGTCGATCCGGTCCAACGGTGTCTCGGGGTCGCCATCGTTGCTGCTGGGTTGGATCGTTCCGACGTGGTACGCAGACGACGCTGCCAGACCCCGCAGCACGTCGTCGCGGTCGATCGCGAGGTGGGCGGCAATCTCATCGACGGACGGAGACCGACTCGATTGCTGGACCAACTCGTCCGTCGCGCGGCGCACCATCAGGTGGAGGTCCTTGGCGGAGCGTGGCACCCGCACGACCCAACTTTGGTCGCGGAAGTGTCGCTTCAGTTCCCCCTCGATCGTGCTGCCGGCAAACGCGGCGAACGGGACGCCGTAGTCGGGGTCGAATCGGTCGACTGCCTTGACCAGACCGAGCATCGCAACCTGACGGAGATCGTCGTCACCCATGCCGGGTCGACTGAACCGCTTGGCGATGTGCGCTGCGAGTCCCATGTGTCGCTCGACGAGGCGGTTGCGGATCGAGCGGTGGCGCGTCGAAACAAACTCGTGGAAGAGCTCGAGGTCGTCGAGGTCGGTAGCGCTGGGAGAGTCCGTGGCCTCACGCTACCCGGCGAGCAAATCTGCTGGTGGACCGGCCGTCAACCCGATTGGGGATGTGGCGTCGGGCGAAACGTGGCGGTGACCACGACGGTGCCCGATGCAGGCTGGGCGACCTCGACCTCGTCAGACAGCATCCCGACGATCAACAGCCCTCGACCCCTGACTGCTCTCGCTGTCTCAGGGCCCCATGACTCACGGGGCGGCGGTGCCCCGCGATCGCCCGTGCTGGTGACCTGTACGACGACGGAATTGTCGTTGCCCACTTGCACCACGAGTCCATACCGGTGTCCTGGCGAAGCTTGGATCGCGTTCGTGGCCAGTTCACTGACGACGAGCTGTGCACGCTCCTCGAGATCAGGGTCGCCCACGGCGGATCGAAGCGAGGCGACCACGTCGCTGCGAGCATCGCGCAACGTGCCCGAATTCCCCGCGTAGACACGCTCGAGCACGATCAGGCCGCGAGGCTGTTCCGCGCTCATGGTGTTCGTCAGCTTCCCCGTTCGCCATCGAGCCCAGCAGGCGGCATGACGTGATGGTCGGCGGCTTTCAGCGCAGCTTGCGCTCGATTCTTGACGCCGAGCTTCGCGTAGAGGCGTCGGACGTAGGTCTTGACAGTGTCGATCGACAAGAAGAGCTCGGAGGCGATCTCCCCGTTCGTCATCCCGAGGGCGATGAGTGCGAGCACTTCGTGCTCACGCGTCGACAGCACATCGGGCTCGCGGGCGCGACGACCGCGTCGCACGTTCTCGAAACCAATGCGCTCGCCGCAGGTAACCCGTTCGATCACGTCGACCAGTGCGGCCCCCTCCTGTGACTTGAGCGCCACACCGGAGACTCCTGCGTCGACTGCGAGGGAGAGGAAGGCAGGCGCCGCGTCCCAGGTGTACAGCAAGACGTGGTCGACGTGCCCCTGGCGAACCATTGTCCGCGCTCGTTCGATTGCATGCCGGCGGCCGGCGAACGTGTCGAACAGCGCCACGTCGACGCGGCGCCGTGGCTCGTCGCCTGCGTTCATCTCCACCACGCGAACGCGATCCGAGTAGGGCGACAGCATGGCCGAGAGACCTTGCACGATGATCTCGTAGTCGTTCACGAGCGCAACCGAGATCGGCGTTGCGTCGGTGGACATGGCCAGGGCATACCCGACCGGTCGACGAGCCAAACGGCACTGGTCGATCCGAGGTTCGAGCGTCCCGACCACCGACGCGACCCTCGGCGAGGGATAGCGTTCAGCGCAATGACCACCGGAACCGAGCCGACCTCCGTCGATGACGATCACTTCGAGGTGATCGTGCCGCTCCGAACCCGATACGCGTCGACCATTCGAATGATCGCTGCATCACTGGGTGCCGAGGCCGGGTTCACGGTCGATGAGATCGACGACGTGCGATTGGCGCTCGACGAAGTGTTCTCGATGCTCGCCGAGCGTCACGCCGGCGAGCGGGTGCGCACCACGTTTCGTCTCGACGGCCGTCAACTGACCGCCGGCCTCACGCTGGAATCCGGTCCGGTTGATGTCGAGCCCGACGAGCTCGCCTCGAACATCTTGCGTTCCGTGGTCGACCACTACGAGTTCACCAGCGAGGGCGTCACCCTGTCGAAGCTGGCCTCCGAGTTCTGACGATCGCGGAAATAGCGCACTACCGCGATTGAGCGGCGACGAATCGGGGTACTACCTGTGCTCCTGAGCTGCCGCGTTGGCCAGTACCCAGCGCGGCAGCAACAGATCGAAAGCGAGCAGAGATGTCGAATTCCCTGAAAACCATGGTCGAGTCCGGTGCCCACACGTTGTCGGACCTGGTGGATGAAGCCCGTTCCCGGATCGAGGACCTGCCGCCCATCGCCGGACCACGTCACCGGCGAGCCCGCAAGCAGTTCTCGTCCATCGCCCTGATCGCGTTGATAGCACTTGCCATCGCTGTCGTGACCCAGCGCAAACACCGCCACTCGACGGAGCAGCCCGCGACCGCCTGACGTGATCGCCGAGTCGGCGCTGTCAGTTGCGCCGGATCACCAGCAGGGCGATGTCGTCGTCGGGCTCGTTGCCGTCGGTCAGGCGCTCCAGCACTGAGCTGCACATCTCGGACGGCGAGAGATGTCGTGCCCGGTCAACGGCATCGAGCAGGCGCTTCAACCCATCGTCGATGGTCTCACCTCGACGTTCGATCAGACCGTCGGTGAACATCACGACGACATCGCCCGCGGCGAACGGGAAATCGGCCGTGAGGTTGTGGTCCTCGGGAACATTGAAGCCGAGCAACGGGCGGCGGCCCCCCTCCAGCAGCTCACTCGGGCCACACGCCGGCACCCGAACGACAGGGGGGTGTCCGGCGCTCGCGTATCGGGCGTGTCCGTCGGGGTCGAAGAGCACGTAGGCGACCGACGCGCCGATGGTGTCTGCGCCCTGTACTGCGAACAGGTCGACCGCAGCGATCGCATGGTTGGGCTCAGGGTCGTTCGCCACGGCTGTGGCAATCGAGGCGCGGAGCTGACCCATCGCTGCCGCTGCAACGAGACCGTGACCCACTGCGTCGCCCACCACCGCCGCGATGCGGCCGCTGCCCGCGTCCATCACCTGGTACCAATCGCCACCGATGGCCATACCGGTCGCCGGCCGATAACCGGCTGCCACGTCGATCCACTCCGGTGTCCGTGGCAGCGCCGGCATCAGCCGGCGCTGAAAGGTGAGGGCAATGTCGCGGTCCCGCTCGTACAGCGAGGCGCGCTCGAGAGCACCGGCACATCGCGACCCCAACGTGACCAACATCGAGAGCTCTTCCGGTGTGAACTCGCGAGGCTCTGCAAAGGTGAAGACCAGCGATCCCGTGATCCGGTTCAAGATCCGAAGGGGCACGCCGAGCGCCGCCCCGACGGCCGGGTTGGAGGGAAACTCCGTGACGATCACGACCGACCCGGCCTCGATCGCCCGCCCGGCAACCTCCACCAACACGGCTTGGTCCGCGACATCGGTGCTGCCCGAGGCGTCCTTCACCGTCAGTTCTCCGTCGTCGTCGACCAGCAGCAGCGCAGCGCCATCCGCGCGGACTCCCGCAGCACCGTGCGTCAGCACCTCCTGGCCGACCCTCGCCGTCGTCGCCACCGATGCGATTCGTCCGCTGACGTGCTGCAGCGTGTCGAGCGCGGCACGGCTGCGGGTTTGGCGATCGAACAGGACCGCGCTGTTCAGTGCGGCGCCCAGTCGGCCGGCGAGCTCTTCGATCAGTTCGATCTCGGCCTCGTCGAACGGCGGGCGGTCGTCGCCGCGGATGAGCTGCAGCGCACCCAGCGTTCCCAGCGCACCGATCACGGGCACGGTGATCGCGGAGCTGAGGCCGACCTCTCGAAGCACGTCGCCGCCGGGCAGTGAGAACACCACCGGGTCGACGCGAGGGATCACCTCCCGACGACCCGTGCGGATCACCTGTGCTGCGCCAAATCTGGCATCGGGGTCGTAGGGATGGTCGCGCTGTATCTGCTCGGCCCAACTGACCTTGGCGGGATCGCGGTGGGCAACCGTGATGGATGGCCGGTCTCGTCGCCGATCGATGGCGATCACGATCGAGCACCACTCGGCGAGCTCGGGCACAACCGACTCGGTGACGCGCTGCACGATCTCGGCGGCATCGAAGGAGTAGGCCAGAACATCGTTGACCTTGGCGAGGTACTCCATCCGCTCGCGTTGGTGTCGCTCGATCTCGAGCAGGCGCGTTCGTTCCTCCACTTCGCGGTGGCGTTCGTCGACGTCGATTGCCAGCCCGAACGCGCCGATGACCTCCCCGTCACGATCATCGACGATGACATCGCCGATACCTTCGATCCAGTGGGTGCTTCCATCGGACCACACACAGCGATGATCGAACCGGAACGGCGCTCGGGTGGCCACACCACCGGCGACGGCTTGCTGCACCATCTCGCGGTCGCGTTCGTCGACCAACTCGACCCACGCCTCGAAGGTTCCCCCGAACTCGCTCTGGTCCACACCGAACAACATCGCGGTAGGCGCATCCCACATCACCGCGCCACTCCGCCGGTCCCACGACCACTCCCCCATCCGCCCGGTCGCGAGCGCCGCCTTCAGGCGATCCGCACGGCGCATGATCGGAACCGACTCGGCAAGCGCTCGATCGTGGTCCTCGCGAGTCCTCGCGATCCACACCGCAAGCGCACCGCCGATCACAGTCGTTGCCACGCCCACCCAATGGCGTCGTGAACCACCGATGTCGTCCGGCCACCCGAGGGCGACCGCGCCGGCGGCAGCAGCCACGGAGACGACGAGCGTGTCTCGGACAGCGCCGCCAGGGCAGGTGATCAACGGCGCGAGCACCAGCAATGGGATGAGCACCAGCGAACTGGAGGTCACGTCGACGAGCGTGATCGCCGCAAACGCCGCCAGTCCGGCCGCGAGGAACGAACGCCGATCGTCCCGGTCACGACCCCCTTCGCGAAGCACGCTGCAATACTGGCAAGGCAACGACCGTTCCACAACAAACGGGTCCTGTGACCCTGACGAAGTCAGTACAAGTCCCTGCACACTGCAAGTGATGATTGTCTGCCCACCGACGGAGGTGGCAAACGCGAGTGATGACGTCCCGCCACACCGGCACAAGTGGATCTTCACCCAGAGGTCGTGGCCTGGCTGGCTCGTGATCATCGGGGCCATATGTGTGGCTCATGTCCTGAGTCCCAATGGCGTCCTCGGGAACCTCACGTACATCCTCATGACCAACGGGTCGGCCGCAATCGCCTGGATCGGCGTCAGCCGTCAGCCCCCGCAGCGCCGGTTTGCGTGGGGATGCATCGCGGCCGGTGTGACCTTCTCAGCCGTGGGCGACAC
>JANPOJ010000702.1:0-11524 GCA_031427935.1 Ilumatobacteraceae bacterium
TGGATGATCAAGGAACGTCAGGAGTTCGTGTCCAAGACGCGCCGCGAAGCAGATGAGTTGCTCGAAGCAGCGCGTGTGCAGGCCGAGCGGATGGTGCAGCGCACCGAAGTGGTCCGCGCCGCCGAGACGCGAGCCCGCCAGATCAGCGAGGCCGCCGATGCCGACTCCCGCCGGTTGCGGCACGAGACCGAGGACTTCCTCGATCAACGCCTCGGCAGCTTCGAGATCCTTCTCGACAAGCTGCAGAAAACCGTTCACGCCGGCCGTTCACGGCTGTCGATCGGTGCCCACCGCGCTGACGAGGCCGTCGAGGAAGAGGATCCCACCAAGGGCTTCTTCGATCAAGATCGCGGATAAACCACCCGCCGTTAACCTGGGCGCATGTCCAACCCGATGTTGATCAACGCCGCCGAGCTGCTGCGCAGACCCGGCTCGGAGCGGCGGCTCGACCTCAGCCCGACCGTGGCGGAACTGGGCATCGTCGATCCCAAGTTCGACCCGGAGACGCCGGTCGAGGTGTCGTTGCGGCTGGAGTCCCTGACCGATGGGATCGTCGTCGACGGTCGGTTGCGAGCCCCGTGGGCCGATTCCTGCAGGCGCTGCCTCGCCCCGGCCAGCGGAGAGGTGCTCTGCGAAGTGGCCGAGCTGTTCCAGCACGTCGTGACCGATCCCGATGCTTTCGAGATCGTTGGTGACCAGATCGACCTGGCCGAGATGGTCCGTGAGAACATCCTGCTCGACGCCCCTCTGGCGCCACTTTGCCGTCCGGATTGCGCGGGCCTGTGCCCGACGTGCGGGATCGATCTCAACACCGCCACCTGCGATTGCGTCACCGCATCCGTCGATCCGCGGTGGGAGGCATTGAGCCAACTCAAGGTGAATCTGCCCGAGCAGTAGCCGCAACTGGGGTGTCTCCCGCTAACCTCTCGTAGCTCGTTTCGTCAAGGAAGACTGCCGTGGCCGTTCCCAAGAAGAAGAAATCGAAGATGAAGTCGCGTAGCCATCGTGCTGGCGCGTGGAAGCTCTCGGCGCCGTCGCGCAGCGTGTGCCCGCGCTGTGCCGCCGCCAAGCTGCCGCACACTGTGTGCCCGGCCTGCGGTTGGTACAAAGACCGCGTCGCCATCGACGTCGGCTGAATCACAACTTTTCGATGTTGCCGATCGCCGTTGACGCGATGGGCGGTGATCGGGCTCCGGCCGAGATCCTCGCCGGTGCTCACGCTGCAGCTGCTCTGGGCATCCCCGTGGTGCTCGTTGGCCCCGCCGATCTCGAAGGCCGGGGCGACCTCGAGCTGATCGTGGCCTCCGAGGTCATCATGATGGACGACGATGCTGCGCAGGGTGTGCGCCGCAAGAAGGATTCCACGCTCGTGCGCGCTGCCGAGGCGGTGCGCGACGGCAAGGCCTCCGCCATGGTCTCGGCCGGCAACACCGGGGCGACGATGGCCTCGGCACTGCTGCGCATGGGCCGCATCAAGGGGGTCAGCCGTCCGGCCATCGCCACGCCGATCCCGGTCCCGGGTCATAGCCCCAACATCTTGCTCGACGCCGGCGCCAACGCCGAGGTGCAGCCGGAGTGGTTGGTGCAGTTCGGTCAGATGGGCTCGGTGTACGCCCGCCATCGGTTCGGCATCGACCGTCCCTCGGTCGGCCTCCTGTCGATCGGCGAGGAGCCCGGCAAAGGCGACACGTTGCGCAAGGAGGCCTACGAGCTGTTGTCGCACGCGCCCGGTATCCACTTCATCGGCAACGTCGAAGGCCGAGACGTGATGAAGAAGACCGCCGATGTGATCGTGACCGACGGGTTCACCGGCAACGTCGTGTTGAAGGCGCTCGAAGGTGGGCTGCGGGTCATCCTCAACGCGCTGCTCGAGGCGTTCGGCGCCGAGGAGCACTACAAGCCGCATGCCGATGCGCTGCTGCCCGCGTTGCTGCCGCTCTACGAACAGGTCAGCCCCGACACCTACGGTGGGGCGATGCTGCTCGGCGTCGAGGGCGTGTGCATCATCAGCCACGGCTCGTCCAATGCCAAGGCGATGCTGAACGCCATCAAGCTCGCCCACGAGATGGTCGAACACCGCCTCGTCGACGAGATCCGGTCGGCAGTGGCGCTGCACGATTAGCGAGCGATTGATCCGCCCAGCGGCAGCCGAGGCGCTAGGCTCCCGCGCTGCTAACAACACCGAGGAGTGTTCACCCGTGCCTGCCGAGACCGATGTCGAACAGGGTCCGCTCGACCGCAACGAAGTCTTCGAGATCGTCCGCGCCAACTTGGCGGACATCTTGGAGATCGAGCCATCGACGATCTCCGAAGGGCAGTCGTTCGTCGACGATCTCGATGCCGACTCGCTGGCCCTCATCGAGCTGGTCGAGGCGTTGGAAGAAGATCTCAGCGAGCGTTCGGTCGGCTTTCGGATCGAGGATGAGGATCTGGTCGATCTGAAGACCGTGCGCGACGCGGTCGACTACGTCTACGCCCGCGTTCGGGAAGCGTGAGCACGACCGACGTCACTGCTGGTCTGGGTGTTCTGAGCCGTCGGCTCGGGTACGACTTCGATGATCCGGAGTTGCTCCGGCGGGCGCTTGCTCACCGGTCCTGGTGCGCCGAAGTCGGCGGCCAGCCTTCCAACGAGCGGCTCGAGTTCCTCGGTGACGCGGTGCTCGGTTGGGTGGTGGCCGAGATCGCCTATCGACGTCACGGCGATCTCCCCGAAGGCAAGTTGACCGACCTGCGCAAGAGCGTGGTGAACGCCACGGCGTTGGCCGACGTCGCCGAATCGATCGGGCTCGGTGAGTGGCTGTTGCTCGGCAAGGGTGAAGACGCTGCCGGCGGCAGGCAGAAGAGCTCGATCCTGTCCGATGCCCTGGAAGCCGTGCTCGGCGCCGTCTACCTCGATGGCGGCGTCGATGCCGCCAAGGCGCTGGTTGCCCGGTTGTTCAGCGACCGGCTCGACGTTGCCGCCGGTCAACTCGACCGCCTGGACCACAAGACGGTGCTGCAGGAGCTCACAGCACGCTTGTACGACACCGCGCCCGTCTACCTGCTGACCGAATCGGGCCCCGATCACTCCAAGTTGTTCAAGGCAACGGTGCTCGTCGACGGGATCGCCCTGGGTGAAGGCGAAGGCAAGTCGAAGAAGCTGGCCGAGCAACAAGCTGCGTCGGAGGCCTACGACGTGCTCGCTGCCGAGGGGTAGCGTGCCGGAGCTTCCCGAGGTCGAGACGGTTCGGCGCGGCATGGTGTCGTTCGTCGTCGGTCGTCGAATCGATCGCGTCGAAGTCGGCCGGGAGCGGACGGTCCGTCGGACCTCGCCACAGGCCCTGGTCGACGGTCTGACGGGCGCAACGATCACCTCGATCGGGCGCCGCGGCAAGTACATCGTGTGCCAACTCGACACCGGCGATTCGCTGATGATCCATCTGCGCATGAGCGGTCGTGTCTTGGTGAGCGAGGCCGGCTCGACGCGCCCCGACCACACCCACGTGGTGTTGCACCTCGCCGGGGAGCCGGCGCAGGAGCTGTGGTTCGTCGACCCCCGGACGTTCGGGGAGATGGTGGTGTTCGATCCCGATCACGTCGGCACCGAACTGCCCGAGCTTGCCAAGCTCGGCGTCGACCCGATCACCGACGGCCTGTCGGTGGTTGAGCTCGCCGGCATCCTGCGTGGTCGTGCCCGCCAATTGAAGCCGCTGCTGCTCGACCAGCACGTGATCGCCGGAATCGGCAACATCTACTGCGACGAGATCCTCCATCGGGCCAAGTTGCGACCCGATCGATTGGCCAGCACGTTGAAGCCGGCCGACGTCCGACGGCTGCACGACGCGATCCACTCGATCCTGCAGACCGCGATCGACGCCGGCGGCAGCACGCTGAGCGACACACAGTACGTCGATGTGATGGGCGATGGCGGCAGCTTCCAGCTCGACCATCGTGTCTACGACCGGGCCGGCCAGCGCTGCCTCACCTGCGGGCGCGCCGAGATCGTGCGCACCGTCTCTGGAGGCCGCTCGACCTGCTTCTGCCCCCGCTGCCAACGCTGAGGGGTGGGGGCTGCGACTCCTCAATAGCGATCTGGGCGCCAGTCTTGAGCCATGAGCCAGGTGACGGGGAAGATTGGCGCCCAGATCCGTCGCGCACGCGCGCCTGGTTTGGATCTGGGCGCCACGGTCCGCTCCGGACCACGGGTGGTGAGAGGAGACTGGCGCCCAGATCGGTCCGCAGCACGGCGCGGCTTTCCGGTTCTGACGATCCGCTGTGCATCAGTGGGGTGTGGATCTGCAGCGCGTCGACCGCTACGCCAGTCGACATCGAGGCTTGGTGTCGTTCGTTGAGTCTGGGCTGACACGGCCCCAGTGGAACGCGGCCGTCACACGGGGCGATGTCGAGCTGAGGCACCGCAATGTCGTGAGGCTCTACGGCGCGAAGGCAACGATGGAGATGCAGATCGAAGCGGCGGTGCTGGCGGCTGGGCCCGACGCGCTCGCCTCGCACCGATCTGCAGCATTGTTCTGGGGCGTCGAGCGGCCTGCAGGAGATCCGATCGACATCATCCTGCCTCGGCGAACGCGACAGGCTCGCTTGTCCAACGTCGTGGTCCATCGCCCTAGCGACATGGGCCAGCTCCGACCCGTGTGGCGCCACGGTGTTGCTGTCACCGATCCGTTGCGGACGCTTGTCGACCTCGGCGCGGTCGATCGAGAAGGTGTGGATGCTGCCCTCCTCAGGTTTGTCGTCGATGGATACGTCACGCCGCGGGCCGTACGCGCGGCGCTCGTTCGTCATTCGCAACATGGCCGTCACGGCGTCGTGGCACTACGCGAGGCGTTGGAGCGGTGGGCGCTCGACGACAAGCCGGCCGACAGTGATCTCGAAGCGCTGATGGGTGAGATCGTGCTGACATTTGGGTTGCCGAAGGTCGAGTTCCATGCCCACATCGGCGGGTACGAGGTCGACTTCTGGATCGTCGGCAGCAACGTGGTCATCGAGTGCGACGGATGGAGTGCGCACGGCGCAGACCACGATCAGTTCGAGTTCGATCGTGTCCGAGACGCCGATCTGCTCGCTCAGGGCATCATCACGCAGCGGGTCACCTGGCGACAAATGGTCAGAGGCCCACGCGCACTGGCGGGCCGCATCCGGGCAACCCTCGCCCAATGGTCCCCCGAGATTCTTCCGCCGCCGCACTGACTCCCGCCGATTCGATCTGGGTGCCACTCTCGCCCAGTGAGCCAGCTCGATATTGAGACTGGCACCCAGATCGGTTTGCGGCAGACAGGGGCTTGGCGGAATCGGATCTGGGCGCCAATCCTGTTCCCGACCAGGTCGAGCGGGCGAGCGTGGCGCCCAGATCGGGTGGGGGTCACACGTGGGTGCGGGGTGACTGCGCCGGCTTTGGGGCGGTTCTTAGGGGTGTGGGGCGGGCGCGGCTATGGTCGCGGGCGCCGTGTTCCTGAAGTCGCTGACCCTCAAAGGATTCAAGTCGTTCGCCGACGCCACCACCCTCCAGCTCGAGCCGGGGGTCACCGTGGTCGTCGGGCCCAACGGGTCGGGCAAGTCGAATGTGGTCGACGCCATCGCCTGGGTGCTCGGCGCTCAGGCCCCCAGCGCGGTGCGTAGCCAGAAGATGGACGACGTGATCTTCGCCGGCACCGCGAAGCGCCCGGCGCTCGGTCGCGCCGAGGTGAGCCTGACGATCGACAACTCGGCGGGGCTGCTGCCGATCGAGTTCACCGAGGTCACGGTGTCGCGCATCTTGTTCCGAACGGGCGAAAGCGAGTATTCGATCAACGGTGTCACCTGTCGCCTGCTCGACGTGCAGGAACTGTTGAGCGACGCCGGCGTGGGCCGCCAGCAGCACGTGATCGTCAGCCAGGGCCAGATCGACGCGGTCCTGAACGCCCGGCCGGAAGAACGCCGATCGATCATCGAGGAAGCGGCCGGCGTGTTGAAGTTTCGCCGTCGCAAGGAGCGCGCCGAGCGTCGCCTCGACGCCACCGAGGCCAGCTTGCTGCGCGTGCAGGACCTGCTCCGCGAGGTGCGTCGTCAACTGCGCCCACTTGAACGGCAGGCCGAGGCGGCTCGTCGGCACGGTGATCTCGTCGCCGAGTTGAGCGCACTGCAGATCTACCTGCGCGGGCGCGAGATCGCCTCGCAGCGCACCCGTCTCACAGCGCTCGCCGGTGAGAAGATCACGTTGCAAGCGACCGAGCAGGAACTGCGAGCCGAGCTCGCTTCCCTCGATACCAGCGTGATGGTGGCCGAGGTAGAACTGACGGCGCGCGGTGACCTCGACCTGTCGGACGAGATGGTTCGCGTCGAGCAGCTTCGTGAGCGGGCCCGGGGCATCGCCGCCGTGCTGGTCGAGCGTCGACGGTCGATGGAGCGCGATCGCGGTCAGCTGATGGACTCTGGAGTGGTCGCCAGCCTCGAGGCCGACGCCAACAACCTTCGGGTCGAGTTGGAGCGCGTGGCCGACGACCTTCGTCTGTTGGGGCCCGAGGCCGAACACTTGGCCTTGGAAGAGGAGGAGTTCGGCTCCGAACGCGAACAGGCTCTGCTGACGATCGACAACGTCGCAGCCAGCAGTTCCGCCGCCAGTGCCGCGGCAGAGGTCCGCGGTGAGCTGCGCTCGCTGCGCGGCAGTGCGGAGCGAGCCGACAGTGAGCTGCAGCGCCTGCGCACTCGACTCGACGTGCTGCGCGAACGCGTCGTGCGTCTTGACGCAGATGCCGAACGGCTGCGATTGGAGTGCGAGCACGCACAGGTCGTCGAAGCTGGTTTGGTCGCCGACCTCGAAGCCGCTGAAGCACGTCGAGTCACAGCCGAGGGTGCCCACGAGTCCGCTGTGGCCGCCCGTCAGGTCGCCACCGACGATGTATCGCGGTGGGGGGCGCGCGCCGAGGCGTTGCACCTTGCATTGGAGAGTGCCCGAGCGCGTGCCGGCGCGGAACACCTCGCGGGCGTCGACGAAGTGCTCGGCACCCTGCTCGACCTCATCGACATCGACGCTGGTTGGGAAGCTGCAGTCGAGGCCGCGCTGGGTGAGGCGTTGGAGGCAGTCGTCGTCGCATCGCCGCAGGCCGGTCGACGTGCCCTCGATTCGTTGCGAGCGTCGAACGTGAACGGCGCGGTGATCGCGCTCGGTGCTGCACATGGCACGCTTGCTGCGCCGCTGAACAACGGCGTGCCGGTGCGCCCGCACGTGCGCAGCCAGCTGGCTGGCGTGTCCGAACTGCTCGATGCCGTCGTCGGCTCGGCCGTCCGCGTGTCGAGTTGGGCGGATGCGATCGATGTGGCGATCGCTCACCCCGCTGCTGTCATCGTCACCGATGAGGGCGACCGCTTCGGTCCGACCGGATGGCGGGTCGGTGTTGCCGGCGGTGGGGCCACGGCTTCGGCGTTGGAAGAAGCGCAGGAGCGGCTGGGCATCGCCACGGCAGAGCTCGAGGGCCGCGTCCGCGCCGAACAGCTCGCTCGCGCCGAACTGGATGCTGCCCGCGTTGGTGAGGCTCAGCTCAGCCGCGAGCTCGACTCCCACGATGCTGGTTTCTCCGCAACGTCGACCGCGCTGGCCCGTGCGCAGAGCGAACGCCGCGACACGCAAGCCGAGCTGGAGACCGTCGAACACACAGCCGTAGAGGCCGGTGAGCGCCTCGATCGCGAGCGCAGCCGGATCGCTGAGCTCGATGCGCTCGTGCCGGCGCTCGATGCCGACGAGGCGGCAGAAGCCGAGGCAGCAAAGGCCCGTGGAGAAACTCGGGCGCGCCTCGACGCTCGAGCGGCACTGCTGGCCAATCGCCGGCAGGATCTCGAAGTGCGCAACGCCGGTCTGCACGAGCGCGAGCAGTTCCTCCAGCGTCGGCTGCAGGAGACCGAGCGGCGGCTGGAGGTCGACGTCGTCGCCCGGGCGCAGGCCGGCCAACGCCGTCTCGAGGTCGAGCAGGCCCTCGGCGCTGTGCAGAACCTGGCAGCGCTGGTCGACCATCACCGTCACACGATCGAGACGCGACACAACGAATTGATGGAGATCCGTCGCAAGCAGAGCGACGAGGTCCGCGGAATAGCCCAACGCCTCGACGACGCTCGTCGCAGGCGAGGCGTGGCGGAGAAGGCGCTCGACGAGAACCGCGAGCGATCGCGGCGTGTCGAGGTCGACGAGGCCGAGGTTCGCATGCGCCTGCAGGGCGCGGTCGAAGCCTTGCGCCACGACCACGACCTCGAGCCGGCCGCCGCAGAGGCCGCCGAGCTCCCGCCGCTCCCCGAAGGCATCTCGGCAGCCTCACGCGTTCGTGATTTGGAACGTGAGCTTCGCCTGATGGGCCCGATCAACCCACTGGCGCTGGAAGAGTTCAATGAGCTGCAGACCCGTCACCAGTTCCTCGAGGAGCAGCTGGAAGACGTGCGCAACACACGCCGCGATCTGATGCGCGTGATCAAGGCCGTCGACCTCGAGATCCAGACCGTCTTCTCGGCGGCGTTTGTCGACGTCAGCACACACTTCACCGATCTGTTCTCGATGCTGTTCCCCGGCGGCGTCGGCAGCCTGGTCCTGACGACCCCGGACGATCTGCTGAACACCGGCATCGAGGTCGAAGCCAAGCCGAGCGGCAAGAACGTGAAGAAGTTGTCGCTGTTGTCGGGTGGCGAGCGTTCGTTGACGGCGCTGGCGTACCTGTTCGCCGTGTTCCGCAGCCGCCCCTCGCCGTTCTATGTCATGGATGAGGTCGAAGCCGCCCTCGACGATGTCAACCTGCACCGGTTCCTCGGCTTGATCCACGAGTTCCGCCAGGAAGCGCAGTTGCTGGTCGTCAGCCACCAGAAGCGCACGATGGAGGCCGGCGACAGCCTGTTGGGCATCACCATGCAGCCCGGCGGATCGTCGAAGGTGATCACCGAACGGGTCACGGCCACGACCTGATGGTCAGCGCCCAATCCGCGACCGACTAACGTCGTTCCGGTTGGTCGCGACGAAAACCGGGGGAGAAGCAGCGCATCGTGAGTGAAGCCGTGGCAATCGGCGCCAGGGACGACGAAAAGCGTCGTGCAACGCCCGCCATCCAACTGGTCAGGCTGTGCAAGCGCTTCGGCGATGTCGTCGCCGTCGACGACATCGACCTGGAGATCTACGAAGGCGAGTTCTTCTCGTTGTTGGGTCCATCGGGCAGCGGTAAGACCACCGTGCTGCGGATGATCGCCGGGTTCGAACTGCCTACCGGCGGCGCCGTACTGCTGCAAGGCACCGACGTCAGTCTCCTTGCGCCGTACGACCGCGACGTCAACACGGTGTTCCAGGACTATGCCCTGTTCCCGCACATGAGCGTGTTGGAGAACATCGAATACGGACTCAAGGTCAAACGGATCGGCAAGGCCGAACGGCGTCAGCGGGCCATCGAGATGCTCGAGGCGGTGCGTCTGGCCGACTACGGCCAACGCCGCCCGAACCAGCTGAGTGGTGGCCAACGCCAACGCATCGCGCTCGCCAGAGCGTTGGTGAACCACCCGAAGGTGCTGCTGCTCGACGAGCCACTTGGTGCTCTCGACCTGAAGCTACGCGAAGAGATGCAGGTCGAGTTGAAGTCGATCCAACGCGACGTCGGCATCACGTTCGTGTTCGTGACTCACGATCAGGGCGAGGCGCTGTCGATGAGCAACCGCATCGCCGTGTTCAACAACGGCCGTGTCGAACAGGTCGGCACGCCGCGCGACATCTACGACCATCCCGCAACAGCGTTCGTCGCCGGCTTCGTCGGTACGTCGAACATGCTCAGCGCCGAACGCTCGCAACAGTTGCTCGGCGTTGCCGAGCCGCACTCGATCCGACCCGAGCGGTTGCGCATCGTGCAACACGAAACCGGCGATACCGAGATCTCCGTTCCCGGTGTGGTCAGCGACATCCAATATCTCGGTGCCGATTGTCGAGTCCGAGTGCAACTCGACGACGGTACGCACCTGATCGCCAGCTTGCCAAGCGATGGGCTTGCTGGTGTTGCCATTGGCGGCAGTGTCCGCCTGGCATGGTCGCGCTACGCGGCCTTTCCCGTCGCCAAGACAGAAATCTCCAAAGGGGGAGACTCATGAAATCAGCACGGTACTTCGGTGCGCTGATGGCCATAACACTGGTGGCATCGGCTTGCGGTAGCGACAGCAAATCGTCGGGCGGTGAGGCGTTGACGTCGATCGGCACCGGCGAGAAGGCGCTCAACTTGATCGTCTGGGCCGGCTATGCCGAAGACGGCACCACCGACCCTGCGTACAACTGGGTCAAGCCGTTCCAGGACACGACGGGATGCTTGGTCAAGTCGAAGATCGCAGCCACCTCCGACGAGATGTTCCAGTTGATGAGCACGGGTCAATACGACGGCGTGTCGGCCTCCGGCGACAGCAGCGTTCGCCTGATCGACGCCGGTCTCGCGTCGCCGGTCAACACCTCACTGATCAAGAACTACGCCGACATCTCGTCGTTCCTCAAGGACACGAAGTACAACTCCAGTGGTGGGAAGAACTACGGGATCCCACACGGTTGGGGCGCCAACTACTTGATGTGGAACACCGACGTCGTCCCGACGCCGCCTGACTCGTGGAAGGCCGTGTTCGATCCGGCGTCGCCATATTCCGGCAAGGTCACCGCCTACGACGCGCCGATCTACATCGCCGATGCGGCTTTGTACCTGAAGACGGCTCAGCCTGATCTGGGCATCGATGACCCGTACTCGTTGAACCAGAAGCAGTTCGATGCGTCGGTCGCGCTGCTCAAGGATCAGCACAAGATCATCGGCGAGTACTGGAACGACTACACCAAGACGCAGAGTGCGTTCGAGCAGGGGTCGACCGTGATCGGCACCACGTGGCAGGTCATCAAGAACCTCGCTTCGAACACCGACAAGTTGCAGACGGTGATCCCCAAGGAGGGCTCGACCGGCTGGAGCGACACCTGGATGGTGTCGTCCAAGGCAGCGCACCCGAACTGCATGTACATGTGGATGGATTACATCACCAGCCCGGGGGTGCAGGCTCAGGTTGCGTACTACTTCGGTGAGGCTCCGGCGAACCCGAAGGCCTGCGCAGAGATCAATACCCTCTACGCCGACGCTACGCACTGCGAGGTGTTCAAGGCGACCGACGAGGCCTTTGCCAAGTCGATCTCGTTCTGGGCGACTCCCCGCAAGGAGTGCCTGAACGGCAAGGGCAGCGACTGCGTGCCGTTCGTTGACTGGATCAAGGCCTGGACCGAGATCAAGGGCTGATCGTGATCGGTCGGCTGGGCGCGGCCGTGTGTCGCGCCCAGCCGGCCCCGTTGCTGGGCGGCGAGCGCCAAGATATCGACGCCACGATCCGTGCCCGCAACCGTGAACCGCCCGGCGCTAAACTCGATATCGTCAGCCGCCGCTTCCAGCGCCTCGGACGCGGCCTGCTTGCCCTTGGCGATCACGCTGGCCGACGTCAGCAGGATTGCCTGACCCTCGGAGTACAGGCTCCGCGCGCCGCCGGTGCCGCCACCGACGGGGATGGCGTCCGTGTCCCCCTG
>JANPOJ010000703.1:0-1620 GCA_031427935.1 Ilumatobacteraceae bacterium
GACATACCACACGATGAAGGCAATCACGACTAGGTAGATCACCTTGGCCTGAATGCCGAACACCATCTCCTTGCGGGCGAGATCCTTGAAGTTGTTCGGGAGACCGGTGATCTGCAGACCGCCTGAACGCCACTCCGCATAGGCCGTGAGTACTGCGCCAACACCGAGGGTTGCGATGAAGGAGTCGATGCCCACCTTCACCACCAAAAGACCGTTGAGCGCCCCAGCAAGGAGAGCGACGAGAATTGCCACGCCGATGGCGGGATAAATAGACCATCCCTTGTCCACGATCAGCCACGACGAGGTGATCGCTGAGGCGCTCATAACACCTGCTATGGACAGATCGAATGCGCCGGCGAGCAGGGGCACGCACAGTCCGACGGCAACGATGGCCGGTACCACGAACGAGATGTTGAGCACCGACTTGTGGGTCACCCACGAGAACCAGAGATCGGGGATCCAGATCGCGAACAAGAGGAAGCCGGCGCCGTAGATGTAGACGATCGAGGCTTGCGACGGAGAGAGTCTGGTGAACGCCGACCGGCGCGTCCCCGTTGACTCGTGAGCGGGGATTGGCTCCACCGCATCTGCTGTCATCTGAGTGCCCTATCTGATGTGGGTAGGAGTTTCATCGCAGCAATTGCTGCACGATTGATTCGGCGGACAGCGCTGAGCCATGGAGTTCGACAATCGAGCGGCCGTTGACCAGCACAATCACACGATCGCAGATGGCAGCCAGTTCTTCCGCCTCGGAGGAGCACACGACCAGCCCCATCCCGTCGGCCGCAGCTTGACCGAGTAATCCGTAGATGGTGCTCTTGGCGCCGACATCGACGCCCTGCGTCGGCTCGTCGAGTACGAGGATCGACGGTGTCGTCCGCAACCAGCGGGCGATGACTGCCTTCTGCTGGTTGCCGCCGCTCAGTGTCTCGAAGAGGCGCTCAGGTTCGGCTGGACGGAGCTCGACGCGATCCGCCCACTTCGCCACGTCGGAGCGTTCGAGTCGACGCGAGAGACGACCGCGCGACATCAGCGGACGGAGGCGAGCGAGGCTGATGTTCTCGCGGATCGTCTGATGTCCGATTGACCCATATCGCTTGCGCTCTGCCGGAACGAGTGCCATGCCTGCGCACATGGCTTGGTATGGATCGGATGGCACGGGGTTGCCCTTGATGTTGACGGTGCCAGCGGCTCGAAGCTTGGCTCCGAAGAGCAAGTTGGGGAGTTCCTCGCGGCCTGAGCCGACGAGTCCTGCGAAGCCGACGATCTCGCCGGCACGAACGGTGAGATTGAGCGCCTCGAGCCGATCGCCCCACAGGTTGCGCACTTCCATCACCGGTTGCCCGGCGTGCTCGTGCTCATGGATTCCGATTTCATCGAGGGCTCGACCGACGATGAGCTCGATGAGCCATTCGTGGGTCAGGTCCGCCACCGCGCCCCCCGCAACCACCTTGCCATCGCGAAGGACGGTGTAGTCATCGGCGATTTCGAAGACCTCGTCGATACGGTGCGAGACGAAGACCACCCCGGCGCCGCGATCGCGGATCTTGCGCACGGCTTCGAAGAGGTGCATCACGTCGAGGCGGGCCATCGATGCCGTTGGCTCATCGAGGATGAGCA
>JANPOJ010000704.1:0-3012 GCA_031427935.1 Ilumatobacteraceae bacterium
GAGGGTAGGTCGCTGGTGCGCTTGCCGATGATGCCGCGCAGTGTGGCGGCATCGGACAGGACCATGCCGCGAGCGACGAGCGCGTTGGCCGTGTCGCGTACTTCCACCACGTCGCCTTCGTCGAAGTGTCCGGTGACCGCAGTGACGCCGGCCGGCAACAGCGAAGTACCACGCTCGACCAGGGCCCGGCGGGCGCCATCGTCGACGCTGATGACACCGTCGACCTGACTGGCGAAGCCGATCCACAGCTTTCGCGCGGCCAGGCGTCGCACGCTCGGTTGAAAGGTGGTGCCCACCAGCGCGCCCTCGGCTGCATCGACCAGCACGTTCGACTGATCAGCCGAGGCGATGACCGCGCGAGTGCCCGACCATGAGGCCATCTTGGCAGCAGCCAACTTCGAGGCCATGCCCCCACTGCCGCGCCCAGATCCCGTGGCGCCCGCAGCGACGGTCAACAGCGGGTCGTCGGCGAGCACCTCGCTGATCAGTGCGGCCGTGGCATCGGTTCGTGGATCGGCCGTGAAGAGTCCCTGCGTGTCGGTGAGCAAGACGAGCAGATCGGCATTCACGTTGTGGGCGACGAGGGCGGCGATGCGGTCGTTGTCGCCGTAGCGCAGCTCGTGGCTGGCAACCGCGTCGTTCTCGTTGATGATCGGGATGCAGCCGAGCTCGATCAGGCGAAGCAGGGTCTGGCGGGCATGGAGGTACTGACGGCGATCGACGAAATCGTTGGGCACCAGCAGCACCTGTGCGGCAACCAGATCGTGTCGGGCCAGTGAGCGGTTGTACGTGCCCATCAGCCGGCTCTGCCCCGCCGCGGAGATCGCCTGCAGGGTCGGCATATCAGTGGGCCGTGCGGACATGCCCAACGCGGCGACGCCGGCCGACACAGCACCGGATGACACCAGGATCACCTCGTGCCCGCCCACTCGCAACGCCGCCAGTTGATCGCACAACGCGTCGACGACCGCCTCGTCGATCACACCGAGGGCATCGGTGATCGACGACGTGCCGATCTTGGCAACCAGCCGCACTCAGGCCTCCTGCTGGTACTCGAAGCTGAATCCGGCAACCCAGATGACGTCGCCGTCCTGCGCGCCGGCACGGGTCAGGATCCTCGGGACCCCGAGTCGCTTCATCTGGAAGTCGATGTACGACAACGCCTCTGGCGTGGTGACATCGTTGAGCGCCACGACACGTTCGACCTGGCGGCCGATGAGGCGGAACTCGTGCTCGCCGATTCGCTCGACACGACCACCGTCGGCCTCGGGACGGATGATCACGATGCCCGGTTTCACGGGCTGCTCGCTGCGCGCCTCGTGCACGAGCGACGCCAGCTGTCCGACGAGCTCGCGCACGCCCTCGCCGGCGACGGCCGAGATCCGCAAACCGTCCCAGTCGGCGACGGCGATGTCGGCCTTGGTGCCCACGACCACACGTGGGCGTTCGAGCAACTCGGGGCGGTACTCCCCCAGCTCGTGCAACAGGATGCGCTCTTGTTCCTCGGGTGAAACCTCGTCGACCGCAGCGAGGTCGAGCATGACGCACAACACCCGGGCGCGTTCGATGTGCCGCAGGAACTGGTGCCCCAGGCCTTTGCCCTCGCTGGCACCTTCGATCAGTCCAGGGATGTCCGCGACGACGAAGTCGGTGTGGTCGTCGATCTTGACGACACCGAGATTCGGCTCCAGCGTGGTGAACGGGTAGTCGGCGATCTTCGGCTTCGCCGCGCTGATCACGCTGATCAGCGTGCTCTTTCCGACATTGGGGAATCCGACCAGCGCCACGTCGGCCATCAACTTCAGTTCGAGCTTCAGCCAGACGTCTTGCCCGTGCTCGCCCTGCTCGGCAAAGGTCGGTGCCCTGCGCTTGTTCGACCAGAACTTGGCGTTGCCACGACCCCCGCGTCCACCTGCGGCGCTCAGCCAGCGATCACCGTGGTTGGCCAGGTCGGCCAGCAGTTCGCCGGTGTACAGGTCGGTGGCAACAGTCCCCTCGGGGACCGCAACCTCCAATCCTTCACCGCGCTTGCCGTGCTGATCCTTGCCCTTGCCATGCACGCCATCTTTGGCACGACGGTGTGGGTGGTCGCGGAAGGCAAGCAGCGATGCAACATTGCGGTCGGCGACCAACCAGACGTCGCCACCTTTGCCCCCATCGCCGCCGTTGGGCCCACCGAATGCCTCAGGACCCTCGCGTCGGAACGACGAACAGCCGGCGCCGCCATCGCCACCGCGTACATTCAGTTGCGCTTCATCGACAAACCCGCTCATAGGACCACCTGAGGCTATCTGGCGATGCCGACAGCCGAGCCGGGCTTGTTGGGTACCCTGGGCTGATGGCCGAGTTGGGCGAACGAGCAGAGCGGTGGGCGGCGACCATGCACGGTCACGCCGACGGCACCGTGGCCTTCGCTCACGCGGACTCCTGGGCCAGCGCCGGGTCGTCGTCGCTCGTGTCTCGCGAACAGCGCGAGGACGCCGAGGGTGAATCACTGGCCCGCCTGGCGACTCGCGCACTCGGTGCCGGTCAGCGGGCGGTCGAGGAAGCGTCGGATCCGTGGCGAACGTGCTTCGAGCGAGACCGCGACCGCATCCTGCATGCCAGTGCGTTCCGGCGTCTGGCGGGCAAGACCCAGGTCTTCGTCTTCCCCGACGACCATCAGCGAACCCGGTTGACGCATGCCCTCGAGGTTGCCCAAGTGGCCACCTCCGTTGCCAGGGCCCTCGGGCTGAACGTGGCCCTGACGGAAGCGATTGCGCTCGGTCACGACTGCGGTCACGGGCCCGGTGGCCATGCCAGTGAGGATGCGTTGACTCCCTACGTCGACGGCGGCTTCGACCACGCCGTCTGGGGAGCCGATGTCACGCTCACCCCACTCAACTTGTGCATCGAGACGCTCGACGGCATCCGTAACCACTCGTGGAGCCTGCCCGCACCGCAGACCCCTGAGGGCGAAGTGGTGTCGTGGGCCGATCGGATCGCCTACGTCTGTCACGATTTCGAGGATGC
>JANPOJ010000705.1:0-3124 GCA_031427935.1 Ilumatobacteraceae bacterium
AAAACAAATTTCAATCATTAAATTTTCAAATTCATTTATCACAATTTAATTCATTCAATCAATGAAACAGTTTAAAAATTTCAAATCCATCTGTGTCTTCGTAGCCGTTGTTGCTATGACATTCTGCCAGTTCACCATTCAAGCACAAGACGTTACAGCCTTAGGACAAGGCGGCGGTCTTGAAGTGATTCCTGGTCAATACATTGTCAAAATGAAGTCAACTGCTGCCGACCTTTCTATCAGTGCGGAAACCGCTACTGTCCGTCCAACAGATGACGACGGACCTGATCCTAAAGTCAAACAAACACGTATCGCTACATTAGGAAAAGTGCAGAAGCTACAAGCATTTGGCCAGCGTCGGACCAACTCGGAATGTCGGGCCATGCGAGCGACTGCCCGGTCGGGCACGCAGACGCAACGCCTGACGCAGCTATGCGTCGGCAACAACCAGGTATCCGCCGTAGCCGCGCACCGCTACTGATAGTTGGTCGAGAACACGCATCGATCTCTCGGCTCGGCTTCCGACTTGATCGTCGAGCCGAATCTGCCACGCGACTCCAGCGGTCTCGGGGTAGTTGCTGACCATCGGTCCGTCGAGCGCGAAACGGACATAGGTCTGCACCTTCAGTTGGAGTGACTCGATCTGCGCGTCGGATCCCGACCAGGCGCTGTCGTTGACGATGTGAAGCAAGACCGTTGCCCCATCTGGCGACAGAGTGACCAGATCGACCTTTGTGGGGTCAAACAAGACGTCGATCGTCTCGGGTTCGGATGGTTGGCGGCGCCGGAAGACCACCCGAGCAGATTGCCCGACCACGCGACGGCTGTCCAGCCGCGACCCGTTCTCACTGGCAGTTCTGCGTCACTGGTCTCTGAGGGCAGAGGCGAGAATCGTGGCGATCTCCCTCGGTCGCGACACGTGAGGACAATGACCCCCCGGCACGATGGACGGCTCAATACCGAGGCGTTTCTGCGATGTAGCGATCATCCACTCCGTGCGCACAGTGCGATCGCTGTCAGGCACAACGGACATGGCAGGAATCGCTGGGGCGAGCGGCACTTGCTCCGTGTACACCGACGCCGGAAGAAACAGCCGCAAGGTAGTGAGAGCCCAATCGGCCACTCCGGGACTGCAGTCGTGGAAGAGGAAACGGCGAGCAGCGTCGTGGTCTCTGGTGGGATCGACACCGATCCAATCCGCATTGAAGATGTGAGTGGGATCGTCGTTCAACTCGTCCATCAGGCTCCGAGAGCCGTCGGGGACGAACGCTGCGAGGTACACCTGCATCGTCGCATCCGTCGCGGAGGCGATCGCCGGCAAGAGCAACCCAGCCCCGGAGTGCGCAACCACGACGTCCACCTGCGGTCCCGATAGTTCCTCGGCGACAGCTTCCCCATACTCGGTCACAGACATTCGTTCACCGAACCGAGCGAGGTCCGTCGTCACGGCACTATGCCCGAACGCGCCCAGCTCGTCGATGAGAAGTCGCCAGCCATCGGGCGACTGGGTCGTGCCATGCACGAGTAGGAAGCGCACGCATTCATGCTCCCACGGGACGACCGCCCCGCCCGAAGGCTCGCTGTGGCACGATTGAGCGACCGGCGTCAGTCACCGCGTTGTCGAGATCGAGGTAGCCCGCTGTAGCCCACCACAGATGGTCTGCCGGGTATACGCCATCGCCCGTGCGCTCGCGTCGCCAGTCGCGATCGTAGAAACCGGCCACAGCGTCTGTGAGGTGACGGCGGCTGACCTCGCGCTCGACCTCGAGCTCCTCGATGAACTGCTCAGCGTGGGTGGGTTCAACGAATTCCAGCTTGTCGACGTGGCCAGCCGACAGGGCGTCGAACACACCTTGGTCTGAGCCTGCTGTTGCAGACCAGAAGGAAACGGCCCGAGTGATCTCGTGATTCCACACCGGCCACGCGCTCGGACGCCACCACCATGAGATTGGAAGCTTGTCGAAACGAAGCAACGAAGCGAGTGCCTCCAGGTGCCGGGGACGGCTGATCCAGGGCACGTCCTCGGCGGGTTCGTCGACGACCAAGGCGAGTTGTACCCGCTCGACATCGGCGGCTGGATCAAGCAGCGCGCCGAAGACGTAACCGGCGATGACACCCGGTTCGGGCCAGATCTTGGATCGCTCGAGTCCGTCGGCGACGTCGGACAGTCGGCTGATTGCCGTCGAACGCTTCATTGCACCATCGTCGCGCGGCAGCGTTCTCAGCGACGTCAACGGGTTTTCCAAGCGTTGCCAGTCAGCGCAGCAACCAGCGAGTCGAGCAACTCGTCCACACTTGCATCCGTAACGAACGTACGTTCGTCTACTGTGTCACACCCCTCTGGCAGAGTGGAGCGCATGAGGTCACAGGACGTGCATTGCCTGGTCAGGCGGGTGGCAGCGGTCGATACCGGCTGTGCCGACTTGGCTGTGTTGCGGGCTGCGGTCGATGATCTGCGCCGGTTGAGGTCGTGGGTCGATGGACGCGAGGTCGCCTTCGCTCGGTCGATCGCTGCGCTGTCGTCGTTTCCGGAGAAATCGTTGGCCGAGGCCGGGCGCACGTCGTTGCGCCACGGCGAGCAGATCTTGGGACGGGCGGAAACCACCGAACAGATCCATGCTCTGGGTTCGTCGTTGGAAGCTGGTCGGGTGTCGGGTGAGCATGTCGATGTGGTCACGCGGGCGTTACGCCAACTCGAACCGGCAGTGCGCGCCCGCCTGGTCGAGATGGTGCCGGGGTTGGTGCCTATCGCTGAGCAGTCCACGGCGGACGAGTTCGCTCGCACCGTGCGCGCTGAGGCGCGACGCCTGGAACGTGACAGTGACGGTCTCGAGCGGTTGGAGCGGCAACGGCGAGCGATCCGGCTCAGTTCGTGGATCGACAAGATGAGCGGGATGGGGCGCTGGTCAGTCACACTCGACCCGGCGACATGGGCGACCTTGGAAGTCCGCCTCGACGCCCAGGTCGAGGCAATGTTCCACGACGCTCACCCCGACGGCTGCCCCAGCGACCCTTTCGAGAAGCAGGCCTATCTGCGGGCGTTGGCGTTGTTGGCGTTGCTCAATGGTGACGGAGCCGGGGTTGGTCGTCCGGAGATCATCGTGGTCGAAGACCACACCAACCC
>JANPOJ010000706.1:0-5913 GCA_031427935.1 Ilumatobacteraceae bacterium
CTGCGGCTGCTTGGTCTTGCCAACTCGGGTGAGGCGCAGTTTTACTGCCATACGAATCCAGGGCTCCTTGCACAATACGAACGACGAGAGGCTATCAATTGAAGTTCGGGAAGCCACCAGGCATGCCGCCCATACCGCCCAGGTTGGGCAGGCCGCGGCCCTTCTTGCCTTTCTTGCCCTTGCCGCCCATCGCCATGCCGCCCATCTTCTTCATCATCTTCTGCATCTCGCTGAACTGCTTGACGAGGCGGTTGACGTCGCCGACGGTGGTGCCACTTCCATTGGCGATGCGGGTACGGCGGCTGCCGTTGATCACTTCCGGCTTGCGCCGCTCCTGCAAGGTCATCGAGCGGATGATCGCCTCGACCGGCTTCAACTGGTCGTCGCCGATCTCGGCACCCTTCAACTCCTTGGGCATACCGGGCATCATCCCCAACAGGTTGCCGAGCGGACCCATCTTCTTCAGCGCCTGCATCTGCTCCAAGAAGTCGTCGAGGGTGAACTCGCCCTCCATCATCTTCTCGGCGGCGGCCTCGGCCTGATCCTTCTCGAAGACCTGTTCGGCCTGCTCGATCAGGCTGAGCATGTCGCCCATGCCCAAGATGCGCCCGGCCATGCGGTCGGGGTGGAACTGCTCGAACTCGTTGAGCTTCTCCCCCGTCGAGGCGAACGCGATCGGGCGACCGATCACCTCCTTCACGCTCAACGCCGCGCCACCCCGGGCGTCGCCGTCGAGCTTCGACATGATCACGCCGTCGATCGCCAGCGTGGCGTGGAATGCCTCGGCCACGCCGACAGCGTCCTGGCCGGTCATCGCGTCGATCACCAGGAACGTGTAGTCGGGCTGCACGGCCTTGCTGATCTGGCGGACCTGCTCCATCATCTCGGCGTCGATCGACAGACGGCCGGCGGTGTCGACGATCAGCACATCGCGACCGAGGCGACGAGCTTCTTCCAGACCACGGCGCGCGGTGGAGACCGGGTCACCCGGCTCGCTGAAGACGGGCACGTCGATCTGCCGGCCAAGGGTGCGCAGCTGCTCGACGGCAGCGGGGCGTTGGAGGTCGGCACCGACCATCAACGGCTGGCGACCCTGGCTCTTGAACCAGCGGGCGAGCTTGGCCGAGTTCGTGGTCTTACCCGAGCCCTGCAGACCGGCCATCAGAACCACCGTCGGCGGACGACTTGCGTACGAGATCTTGAGGGTCTCGCCCCCCAGCATGGCGGTGAGCTCGTTGCTGACGATCTTGATGATCTGTTGGCCGGGGTCGAGCGCTTGGCTGAGCTTGGCGCCCACTGCCTGCTCGCGGATCCGGCCGGTCACGTTACGGACGACACCGACGTTGACGTCGGCCTCGAGCAGTGCCGTGCGGATCTCCTTCAGGACCTCATCGACGTCGTCATCGGTCAGTCGTCCCTTGCCGCGAATCTTCTTGATGACGCCTTCGAGGCGCGAGGACAGTGAGTCGAACATCGTCTCGCAGGTTATCGGCGCCCGCCCACCCACCCGGCGTTCCGGGTGGGTCAGCCGATGGAGATGATCTGGGCGACGATGTCGCCCTTGACAGCGACGTTGAAGCGGTGATCCGAGAAGTCGGCCGTGACGGGCAGGTCGACACCGTCTTGGCGCACGACCCGAACCGAGTACCCGAGGAACGACGCCTCCGACTCGGCGTACGAGAGGCACAGTCCGATCCAACGCTGACCGAAGTCAACGCCGATGCCGGGCGAGGTGACCGCGGTCGGTGCCTCGAACTTCGTGCATGCCACATCGCCGGATCCGCCGGCCGCAGGGGTGGTCTGCGCCGGAGGAGCGACACCTGGATCCTGGCCGGGGACCTCGGTGGTGGCGACCTCGGGAGCGGCCTGCTGGATGTAGGCGTCGTCGACGGCAATCACCGTGTACAGGCCACCATCGGCGGTACCAAAGGTGTACGCGGGCAGCAGCCAGATCGTGTTGTCGGCGGCCCACACCATGGTGAGGTCGGCCTTCACGCTGTTCAAGGTGACGGTGACCGGCGTGGAGTCGACCGGTCCGCAGTCAGTGGCTGGCCCTGACTCGCACGGGGCGATGGCGGGAGCGCCAACTGCCGGTTGCGGGGCGATGTCGGTCGCAGCCTTCGTGGCAACGCCATCAGCGGCGAGCCCGATGTACTGGTTCTGCTGCGTCTTCAACCGCTCGAGACCGGCGGCAGCGCCGATCGTCGGATAGTCGGCGCCGCGCTCCGGCATCGCCAGGAAGCCGGACGCATACGTCACGGCCCCGTTCTCGCCGAACCCGACCGACAACATCACCGGTGCCTTCATGCCTTCGAGCACGAGCGATGCGTTGACGCTGGCACCCCACTCGTCCGCATACGGCTCGTCGAACTGGTACGAGTTGGCGTCGTAGCCCCAGTCGACGAACAGCTGCTTCGCCTTGGCGAGTGCCTCTTGCTTGGTCGGCACACCGGCTGGCGGCTGCGGTGCGGGGCAGTCAGGCGTGACGACACCCGGGGTGACCGGGGCGACGGCCGGTGCTGTGCCGTCGGGCGCCGGTGGGGTTGTGGAAGCAATTGCGTCGGTAGCGGTGCCGGAGCTGCCGACAACTCCCTCGCCAATCGGCGGGTCGATGGCAACGCCACCCACGGAGGCGCAGGCCACGGCGCCCGTGGTCGGTGCGGCACTCAGCCACCAGTTGAGCATGCCGTCGGAGCCCACGGTCAGAACGGCGCCGCTGTAGTCCTCTGGCCCCACAGCCCAGCCACCGCCCTGTTCGGTCGGCAACGTGCGAACCTCGCCCACGACACCCAATGAGGCGGCCAACTTGGCGATCCGGTCGGGATCGGCTTTCTGGCCGGGAGCGAACGACCACGACCCGGCCGGGCCGTCGAGCGCAGGCAGTTCACCGTCGTAGACGAACTCGGTCGGCCCGAACACGGCCATCTTCGATTCGGCGGAGGCGTCGGCGGTCGCCGCGGCGGGCGCAGTGGCACCGCCGGACCCGGTCTGGCCGTTGGCCAGTTGGATCACCTTGGGCTGATCGGCGAGTGGTGTGGTGGTGCTCGGATCGCCGCATGCGGACAGACCGAGGATGACGACGATGGAGGCAAGTGCCAGACGGCGTGAGCGAATCATGCTTGTTTGACGTTGCCAGACCGCACGGTGGTTCCCGCCTTCATCAGTCTTCTCGGACCAGCGCGTCGATGAACTCGACCGGATCGAACGGCACGAGATCCCCAATCGACTCGCCGAGCCCGACGAGCTTCACCGGCAGGCCGAGCTCGGTCTCGATGGCGAACACGATCCCACCCTTGGCCGAGCCATCGAGCTTGGTCAGCACGACGCCGGTCACTTCGGTGGCATCGCCGAACTCGCGGGCCTGGGCCAGACCGTTCTGGCCAGTGGTGGCGTCGACCACCAACAACACCTCCGTCACGCGGCCGGCACCCTTGGCTGCGACTCGGCGGACCTTGCGCAGCTCCTCCATCAAGTTGGTCTTGGTGTGCAGGCGACCCGCGGTGTCGCCGAGCACGAGATCGATGTGGCGCGCCGTGGCACTCTCGATCGCGTCGAAGATCACAGCGCTGGGATCACCACCTTCGTTGCCGCGCACCAATTGGGCGCCGCTGCGTTCCGCCCACGTACCAAGCTGCTCGACGGCGGCGGCGCGGAAAGTGTCGCCGGCGGCCATCAGCACCGACCGCCCGAGCGCCGCCTGTTGGGCACCCACCTTGCCGATGGTCGTGGTCTTGCCGACGCCGTTCACACCGACGAACAACCACACGTTCGGCCCGCCCGGCACATCGTCGAACGTGAGTGCCCGGTCGGCAACGGAGAGGCGCTCGACCATCTCGGCCTGCAGGGCATCGAGCAGTTGCACTGGGTCGGTGATCTCCTTGGCTTTGACCTTGGCGCGCAGTCCGTCGAGCAGATCATCGGTGACACGAACGCCCACATCGGCGCGCAGCAACGCTTCCTCGAGGTCGTCCCACGTCTCGGCCGTGATGCCACCGCGTGCGCGGATGCCGAGCAACGTGCCGGCCAGGGCATTGCGAGCCTTCGACATGCGACTGCGGAAGTTGGGCCGCTCGACTTCGAGCGACACCGCCGTGTCGGGCGCCTCCTCGACGGCCGCAACCGCATCCGGCGGTGCTTCCGGCGGCGGGGGCTTCGGGGCGCGAACCGGATCGGGTGTTGCAGAAGGGGGTGCGGCGCCACGGCGACGGTTGAGCGCCACCACGCCGAGACCGACAACGAGAACGACGGCAACGAGAACGAGATAGATCCACGGCATGACGGCGACCACGCTATCGGGGTGAGCTCAGCGGGTGCCGCCCGTCAACGGTCCGTCGTCACTGGTCAGGCGCTGCGCCACCCAGACAGGGATCACCGACATGAGCATGACCGCGGTGGCCACGACCGTGACGATGGGCTGCTGCTCGCCGCGGCTGAGGTTCCGGAAGATCCAGATCGGTAGCGTCTCCAACCCGGCGCCAGAGGTGAACGTCGTGACCACGATCTCGTCGAAGCTCAACCCGAATGCCAGCAGCCCACCGGCCAGCAACGCGGTGCGCAACAGTGGGAAGGTGACGTATCGGAACGTCTGGAACGTGTGCGCACCGAGGTCGGCCGACGCTTCCTCCAGGTTCGGCGACAGCCTGCGAAAGCGGGCGAGCAGGTTGTTGTACAGCACGACGATGCAGAACGTGGCGTGGGCAACGATCAACGTCAGCAGACCGAACTCGACGCCGGCCTGCCGAAACGCGGCGTTGAGCGCGATGCCCGTGACGATGCCAGGGAGCGCGATCGGCAAGACGATCATCAGGTTCAGCGACTCCCGCCCGAAGAACGCGAAACGGTGCACGGCAAGCGCCGCGAGCAGACCGAGGATCAGCGCGACCAAAGTGGCCCCGGTTGCCGTCTTCAAACTGACGATGAGCGCGTCACGGGCGCCCTCGCTGTGGAACGCGGCGCGCCACCATCGAAACGTGAAGCCCTTCGGCGGCCACGACAACGAACTGACCGTGTTGAACGACAGCACGACGATGATCGCGAGGGGTACGTACAAGAAGGCCAAGACCAGACCGGTGATGCCGCCGAACAGCATGCGGACGCGGCGGGTGAACTGCATCAGAGGTTCTCCAACGCGCCTGTGCGCCGAATGCCGAGGATGTAGGCGACCATCACGATGACGGGCACCACCGCGAAGGCAGCGGCGAAGGGAAGGTCAGCCGAGAAGTTGTCGTAGACGACCGACCCGATCACCTGTGTCTTTCCACCGACCAGGTCGACGGCGATGTAGTCACCCAACGACAGCGAAAAGGTGAACACCGAGCCGGCCACGATCGACGGGAACAGCAGTGGCAGCGCCACTTTGCGAAACGTGAACCCGAAGTGAGCACCGAGATCGCTCGATGCGTCGAGCAGCGAGTCAGGCAACCGCTCGAGACCCGAGTAGATCGGCACGATCATGTACGGCAGCCACAGGTAGGCCAGCACGATGATCAGCCCGACCTCGCCGTAGTTGGGGCTGGCGCCGAAGGTCTTGTCGAGGACTCCGCCGGGCGAACCGATGATGGCCCGCCACGAGAACGCCTTGACGAGGTACGACGCCCACAGCGGCACGAGCACGGCAGCGACCAGCAATCGACGCCAGCGGGCGCTGACGATCTTGGCGATGAAGAACGCGATCGGGAGTGCCAACACGATGTCGACCAGGGTCACGAGCACGGCGATCTTGATGGTCCGGGCGGCGATGTCGAGATACACCGATTTGTCGATGAGCGTGCGGTAGTTCTGGGTGCCGATCACCTTGTCGATGCCACTGCCGTCCTCGTTGAGGCGGTACAGCGACGTGAGGAACAACGACGCCAGCGAGCCGACGTAGAGCACCAACATCCACGCTGCGGGAGCGCCGATCAGCGAGACCAG
>JANPOJ010000707.1:0-6917 GCA_031427935.1 Ilumatobacteraceae bacterium
TGAGTGATCACGTGAAAGCACGTATCAACCTGCGCGAGCGGATCGTCGACGTCACCAAACTCATCACGAAGCGAGTTGATGCCGGAGGAGGCGCTTCCAGATTGAGGCGTCGTCACCAAGCCTCGGCGGCACCCGTGTTCGTGTGATGTCATCGGTAGTGTCATCGGGCACACGCGCTTTCGTGGTCGACGCCCCGACGGTGATGATCAGCCCAGAGCGAGCAGTTGTAGTTCGACATCGTGAAGTGCCGTCATCGTCGTCGGTGACCGGTCGCCGGCGACAACGCGTCGGCACAGCTTGAGCAGCCGCTGGCTGTCAACGTACAACCCGATCATCCTCGCGTCCACTGGCGCGTCACTTGCAGTGCGATAGATGCTGACGACGTCGGCGATGGCCGCTCGTCCACCAAAGGCCGCCGCAAGCGTCGCCAGGTCGCGTTCGAGGGGGCCGATGCACGCGTCGTCCCAATCGATGAAGCCGACCGACGCGTCATCGTCGACCACGATGTTGCGCAGGGTCAGGTCGGCGTGGATGAGCCGGCCACTGGCCGCGTTGGCGCACAGTCTGGCGGTCAACTCGTCGAACGCTCGCATGGCGGAGAACGAGTGGCCTAACACGTCGCTGGCGTCGGCGAGGGCTTGGCCAATGCGCCCGACGTAGCCGTCGACATCCCAGTGCGGAAGGGTCGGTGCAGTGTGTTGGTGCACTCGGCCCGCAGCGGCGATCACCGAATCGCGAAGCGCTGCCGTGAGCCGCGGCGCCGGCAACATCTTCAGTGCCGAGCCGGGAATGAAGCTAAATAGCGCTGCGCCGAGATCGACGTCGTCGGTGACGAGCAGCGGCGCGCGTACAGCAGCGTCGACTCCGACGTTGGTGAGCGCCTTTGCCCGTGAGGTCACAGCCGTTGCCCGGTCGGGCGTGAGCACCTTGAGAAGCCACAGCGGTTGGCCGTCGTCGCCGTTCACCGTGAACACTGCCCGCTGACCAGGTTTGTAGGTGACGAGTTGGAGGTGTGGATCAGCGACACGCACAGCGGCTCGACCGAGCAGGCCACCGATCACCTCGGCAAGGCGACTCAGCGCAGGCAGGTGTGGGTCGTGTGGCAGCCACCATGATTCGAGAGCCGGTTCGTCGTTGCGTCGGCGTACGATCGCGAACTGGTCGATGCCGTCGCCGAACACCGCGGTGACGCGGTCGCGCTGCTGGTCTGCGCGGCGCAGCAGCAACGTGTCGAGCAGTGCGGTTGCCGCCGGATCGTCCAGCCGTTCGTCGGGTCGCAGCCATTGTCGCAGCGTGACAGCCGACATGATCTCCACGCTACCTGCAGCGCCCGACGCGAGCACCGCCGTCCGTCTGCCTCTACAGTCGTAGGGGTGGTGGCCAGTCGAGTGTGTTACCTGTTGAAGAGGTTTCCGCGGTTGTCACAAACGTTCGTGCTCAACGAGTTGCTCGAGCTCGAACGCCAGGGCGTCGATGTCGTCGTGGTGGCTCGCGAGCCGTCTGTCGAATTGGTTGCCAACGAACGGCTCGAGGAGCTGCGCGCCCCGGTGCACTACCTGCCGACAGCCGCTGATTCCAACGCGATTGCCGACGTCGTCAACGGACTGCAGCCGACCCACGTTCACGCCCACTTCGCCACATGGGGCGCCGAGCATGCGCTGGAGGTGCATCGACGCACCGGCGTGTCGTATTCGTTCACCGCCCACGCCACCGACATCTACCGGGCCGCGCTCGACCGCAACGCGCTGGTCGACAGGCTGGCTGCGGCTCGCGCTGTGGTCACGGTCTCGGAGGCAAATCGTGTCCACCTGCAGTCGCTGCTGACCGCTGCGGGTCGCAGCGGCGTCGTCCGCCGTATCTACAACGGGCTCGATCTCGATCGCCTGAGCATCGACCCGGTGGAACGCCAACCGAACCTGGTCGTCTCGGTCGGTCGATTGATCGAGAAGAAGGGGTTTCCTGACCTGGTGGCGGCAGTGGGCCGGCTCGACGCAAGCACCAGATGTGTGATCGCCGGTGACGGGCCCGACAGCGATTCGCTGCGCGGTCAAGTCGATGAGCTCGGCCTCGGTGACCGTGTGTTGTTGGCCGGTGCGGTGACAGCCAACGATGCCCTGGCGCTGATTGCTCGGGCCACGGTGTTCGCCTTGCCGTGCGTAATCGGCGCCGACGGTGATCGTGATGCGCTGCCAACCGTGCTCTTGGAGGCGATGGCCCTCGGGACCCCGGCGATCTCGACCGATGTCAACGGTGTGCCGGAGATGCTCGGCGAAGGATGTGGCATTGTCGTGCCGCAGCGCGATCCCGGTGCGCTGGCGACTGCCATCGAACAGCTGTTGGCCGCACCATCGCGACGCAGTGAGATCGCCGCCGCCGCACGTGCACGAATGACACAGCGTTTCGACATCCGCCGCAACGTCGCTGAACTCCGGGCCCTGTTCGAGGGTCAATGATGCGCCTCTGGCCAGCTGTTCCCCGCCCACCCGACGACCTTGTTGCGCGGGCCGGCGAGATCTGCCGAGGTCACTGGACCTACGTCGGTCAGCGGTACGACCTCGACGCGTCGCCCGACTGGCGGGCCAACCCGAGCACCGACAAGGAGTGGCAGATCGCCTGGCACAAGCACTACTTCAGCTATGAACTGGCCCAGGCCTTCGACCTCACGGGCGATGTCAGCTACCTGCAATGCCTAGCCGGGCTGTTGACATCGTGGCTTGCCGAAATGGGTCACGGCTGGATCACCACGTCTGATGCGCAGGTCGAAGCAAAGCGCGTCGAGAGCTGGATCGGCATGCTCACCGTGCTGGAACGCTCGAGCGGGTCAAGGCATCTCGACCCACATCTGCTGGAACGAATCGTCGAGCGGCTCGGCGCGGAGGCTGACTACATCGCCACTCACTTGAAAGCTGAGCGAAACCACCGCACGTTTCAGTTGTGGAGCGTCTTTGCAGTCGGCGTGCTGTTTCCTGAGCTTGATGGGGCGACGGAACGGCGTGACACGGCGCATGAGTTGCTGACCGCCAACCTGCTCGTCGACTTACGTAGTGACGGCGGGCAGGTCGAGGGATCGACGCACTATCACCAGCTGGTGACCGAGTCGGCGTTGTCGTTCGCCGAGTTGTGTGCCGACCACAAACTGCCATTCGATGCCGAACTTCGTGACCGGTTGCGTCTCGCTCTCGAATTCTGTGCCTGGTTCGAATGGCCCGATGGCGACATCCCGCTGATCAACGACGCCGATCAAGGCAGGCACGATCATCTGCTCGTCCGGGGCGCGGCGCTGCTCGGACAACCTATGAGACGAGTCGGTGTGGATCGCGATTTCCGTTCGTCCGGCTACGTCGTTTTCACCGCCCCGCAACGCCACCTGCTGATCGACCTCGCCCAGATGGGTGATGGCAGCCACGCCCACTACGACCTCGGTTCGTTTACCTACTGGTCCGCGGGCTCGCCGCGCCTCGTCGACCCCGGCCGATTCACATACTCGTCGGTGCCGGATGCCAATGGCGTCGACTGGCGGCACCACTTCAAGTCGACCGCGGCGCACAACACCGTGCAGATCGACGGGCGCGACCAATGCCGCTACCTCAACCGCACCAAGCGCGGACCCGACCCGTGGCTCGGGGAGCGTGTCGTCGGGCTCGATGCTGCGTCGCCGTGGGCGTTCGGTCGCATCTACAGCCACGAGTACCCAGTGGTACACGAACGCTGCATCGTGTTCATCGATCGGCGGTACGTGGTGATCGTCGATCGGATCGAGGCGCTCGACGGGCTGGAGCATCGTGTCGAGGTTCGTTTCCATCTGCCGCCCGCGGATGGTGGCACCGCTGTTGTCTCGACACTGCCACTCGAACGACAACGCGGCTGGTTCGCGCCGTGGTACGGCGTGAAGTTTCCTGCGCCGGTGATCGTCGGGCGAACGACGGCGGCGATGTGCACCTTCGCCAGCGCTGTCGGCCATGGTGACGACGCCTTGACATCTATCGAGGCCGAAGGAGATCGCTTCGTCCTCCGGCAGGTTGGCGGCGCGGTCCGCGTGCTCCGGCCCGGCGATGGTATTGCCGGCAGATGGGAGCTGACGTGACCACGGTGATCTTTCGCTGCCCCGGCAAGCGCGGCCTCGGCCACTTGGTGAGGGCGTTGAACATCGCCCACGCCTTGCGTGATTGCGATCCGTCGCTGCGCAGCGTGATCTACACGCGTGGCAGCGCAGCGATCGACCTCGTCGGCGATGCCTTCCCGTTGGTGATCGAGACCGATCCCGACCATCTCGCCTCATGGCCCGGTTTGGTTGCGCGCGAGCGACCTGACGCTGTCGTCGACGACACACAGTTGCCCGATGACGACCTGCCGCCCGGCGGCGAGCACGCCCGGCGAATCTATGTGATGCGCCGCTCGCGGGAGGAGCGTCATGCGTCGGTGGTCGACAATCCTGCGGTGCAGGCGAGTGATCTGGTGCTGATCCCGCACGATCCCGACGAGTTCGGGTATCAGCTCGACGAGCCGCTGCTGTCGCGGGCGGTGTTCGCCGGGCCGATCATCCGCCGACCGCCGGCCGACGCCGTCGCTCGCCTGCGGGCCTACTACGGGGGCGGCTTCCTGCTTGTGTCGACGGTGGGCGGTGGCGGCTTCGAGGACACAGCCGAGCACCTGTTCTCGCTGGCGTTGGAGGCCGAATCCCGGTTGCGAGGCGACATGGCCGATCTCGTCCACGTCGCCGTCCGCGGCCCGAACTACCGAGGAGCGATCCCCGCCGCTGTCGGACGCGTGGTCGTCGATTTCGAGCCGGAGATGACTGCGCTGCTTGCGGCGGCCGATCTTGTCGTCGCTGAGGGCGGCTACAACACCGTCAACGAGATTCGGTTGGTGGCGACGCCGACCGCCTTCGTGCCCGGAGTGCGCCGATGGGACGACCAGCAGCGACGCGTTGCCGAGTTGGCCGCCGCCGGTTGCGCCGTGGTCGCGGACGACGCGGCAACGATCGTCGCTCTGGCCATCAACGGTGAACGGCGCGTCGCGATTCGACACTCGTTGGAGGCATCTCGCCCGACGCCGGGCAACGAGGTGGCTGCGGAAGCGATCTTGCGGTGCATCGCGACCCGCTGAGCGTGCTCCTCGCGACCGTGGGGGCTGATGCAACGCCTGAGGTGCTGTCGCGCTCGATGGACGGCCGCCTCGTGGCAGCGTTCGGGCCGATGGTCGCCAAGCTCGGCCTGCCCGGCGAAGCTCAGCGCACCGCCACGATCATGGAGGCCGTGTTGTCGGCCCTCGGCCCGCACTCGGTACTCGTGGTGCCGCGCGTGCTGTGGGTACGCGGCGACGTGTTGGCGATGCAGCGACTGGCCGGTGAGAGCTATCGAACCCTGGTGCCGGGTGAACACGGTTCGGTGGCGATGCGCATGGCTGGGGAGGCGATTGCCGCCTTACACGCGATGCATCCCCCTGCGTTGCGGCCCTGCACAGTCGGCGACCACATCAGCGATCTGATCCGTCCGCAGCCCGTGCGCCTGGGCCAGGCGCTTCCGGAACTCGCCGAACGCATCGATGCCATTTTGCGCCGGGTGACCGCCGATCACCGGCCATTGGCGGGCGAAGGGGTTCTGCATCGCGATCTGCACCTCGGCCAGATGTTGGCGATCGGCGAGCGCGTCGCTGTCGTTGATTGGGACCTCGCTGCCATTGGTGATCCGGCTCTCGACCTCGGTAACCTGCGGGCCTACTTGTGCACCCGGCTGCCGGCGGTTGCTGCAAGGCTGTGGGACGCCTTCGTCGATGGGTACGGCGATGCATTGCCCGTCGGCATCGATCGTTTCGAGTCGCTGATGTACCTTCGGATGGCAAGCAAGGCCTACCGGTTGAATACCGGTGCCGCCGCTGAAGAGATCACGTCGCTGGTGGCTGCCGCCGAGGCGTGTTGGTAGTCACCAACACAGCGCTTCGGCCTCGGCCAGCAGCGTCTCGCAATGCCCGGCAAGCCCGGGGGCGAGGTGGCGAACGCAGGTCTTCATCTGTCGTCCGACAAGCGTCGCCACGAGGTGCCAGCGGAATCGATCGGTGTCGGGGCAGCCGTAACCGGGCGGATTGACTGCCGGGGTACCGGTCAGCAGACCATGTAGCCGAAGCCTGCCTGCGAAGACAGCCAGGTCGTACTCGGCGTCGCCGGCGGCCAGGTTGTCGAGGTCGATGAAGGTCGGCTGCAGCGAGTTGGAGAACAACACGTTGGCAGTGTGCAGATCGCCATGGATAGCAACTGGCGCGCCGTCACACGGACGCGTTGCGGCCAGCTTGGCGCAGATGCTGGTGAGTCGACCGGCGAGATGAGGAAGCGCCGCAGCGATACGGGGCACCACTTTGCTCTGCATCCGGGCGATCACCTCGGTCGGCCCCAGCGATGGGCGCTGATCAAACGGCGCAGCGTGCAAGAAGGGGAGTGCGACCTGCACCGCGGCGAGCAGATCGGTGGGCGAAACGGTGGGCATCAGGGCCTCGGCTCGTTTGCCGTTGTCGGCTCGTTCGAGGCGGATGCCGTGATCATCGACGCCCAACGGCTCGGCCATCACGAATCCCCGTTCGGGGAGGTCGAACAATGCTCGCTGCCGGCGCTCGCCGGCGCGGGTGTCTCCGTTGCTGGAGATCTTGGCGACGACGTCGACACCGTCGCCGCGATAGCGAACGGCGCACCGTTCGCCGGGTAGGTACGACAGCACCTGCACATCGACGTCCGCGCCAAATTGTTCGCTGGCACGGAGCGGATCGAGCAGCAGCGGCAGTGCCGGAAGTTTCAGGTCATCGACCATCGGTCGCACGGCCACCGCGTTGCCGTAGTCGACGACGAAGCGATCGTCGCCGACTCGATACACGACGGTCAACGATCGGTGAGGGATGAACCAGACGTTGTCGATGGCGACGCAGTCGGC
>JANPOJ010000708.1:0-9093 GCA_031427935.1 Ilumatobacteraceae bacterium
TCAGGCCACCGATCAGCGAGACCACAGCGGCGCTGGCCCCCAACTTGGTTCGGCGTCGCTGCAGACCCGCATTTCGATCTGCAGAGGGTTGATGGCCCCCGACCGCCTTGCGCCATGAAAAATGGCGCGCTGAATAGAGCATTTTCCCGAGCATGTTTGCCGTCCCTACAGTTAGTCCTGCGCCCAACGGGCAGGAATTGATATAAAGATCGTATAAACGCCCTGGATGTGAAAGGGGCCATTAGCCACTGGTCGCTGGGCGCAAGTTGCTCGGCTGTTTATGGGTCCATAGGCCTAGGACCATGCAAGAATGTCGACGGTGAGCATTCATATGGAGTCGTAGCGAGCAATCTGCGTCTTCTGGCCCTTGCGCCGATTCTCGCCTGATATGCGGGTTTTCTTTACATCGCTCGATCCGGTGGGCTGATCCCGCCGATCGCCGTGGCATTGTTGTGCGTGTGCGACGGATGCTCGGGCTCGACTTCGGTGATGTCCACGTCTCCACCCGCCGGGGTGTAGTGATCGGTGTCGCGCTGTCCCTGATCGTGGGGCTGGCCATCTATCCGCTGCGTCGCCACGACTATGAGTTGCAGTTCTTGTTGGTTTTGCCGGTCGTCTACGCCGGTGTGTTCGCCGGGCGCAGCGCCGCGCTTGCCACTGCGGTGTCCTCGGTGGTCACGTTTCACCTGGTCACGAGGTTCGGAAACAACAAGTTCGAAGAGGATGCCATTGCCTTCATCACCTTCTTGGGGTCTGCCCTCGCGGTGGGTGCTGCGGTAGGCGGTGGGGCTGACCGGTTGACGTTGGCCCGCCAACAGGAGCAAGAGCAGCGCAGGCTGCAGGAGCTGAACGCCCAACTGGCCGAACACGCCAGCCGCATGGCCGTGCTCGAACAGGTGGACCAGCAGCGTATGGCCCTGTTGCGGTCGGTCTCGCACGACCTGCGCACGCCGTTGGCAACGATCCGGGCGGTGGCGACCGACCTGCGCGACCACGACCCGCACGACCAAGCGACCCGGCACGAACTGCTGAAAAGCGTGTCTGACGAGGCCGAACGCCTCGACCGGTTGGTGGGTAACCTGTTGAGCATGAGCCGGATCGAGGCCGGCTCGATGCAGATCGACGACCAGGTCGTCGATCTCGCCGAGCTCGTGCAACTCACGACCCTACGGTTGTCTCCCCTCCTGTCTCACCTTGCAGTTGAGGTTGAGATCGAGCCCGAAGTGCCGTTGGTCGACGGCGATGCCGTGCTGCTCGGCGAGGTGATCTCGAACCTGCTTGAGAACGCGGCGCGCTACGCGCCGGCCGGGTCGTCGGTGGTGGTGCAACTCACGCGGCGCGAGGGACAGAAGGTGGCCCTGCGCGTGTGCGACCACGGTCCGGGCGTTGATCCAGAGCACGCCGCCCGCGTGTTCCAGGCATTCTGGCGTGGCCCCGACAGCAACTCGAGCGGGCTCGGCCTCGCCATCGTCCGGGCCATCGTCGAGGCGCACGGCGGCACGATCGAACTCAGCGATACGCCCGGAGGCGGCGCCACCTTCACGGTCGTGCTCCCAGCGCGACAGGATGCGATGTTGTGAGCGCTGCGGAAGCCGTCAAGGAACAATGCATCCTCGTCGTCGATGATGAGCCGGCCATCCTGCGCGCCCTCACCAGCGCGCTCACTGCCCGTGGCTACCGCGTGACGCAGGCGATGACCGGCCAATCGGCCATCGACATGGTGGCGGTCGACCCGCCTGATGCCGTGGTCTTGGACCTCCGGCTGCCCGACCTCGACGGCGTGGAAGTGTGCCGCCGGTTGCGCACCTGGAGCACGGTGCCCATCATCGTGCTGTCAGCCGACGGCCTCGACCGGCGCAAGGTCGAAGCACTCGACGAAGGCGCCAACGACTATGTGACAAAGCCGTACTCGACGCCGGAGTTGCTGGCCCGCCTCCGCGCCGTCTTGCGGGCGACTTCAGGAGGTCGGTCGACGATCGAGGACGGGATCCTGGTGGTCGGTGATCTGCGCATCGATCTGGCCAGGCGAGCCGTGACGGTCGGCGAGCGAACCGTTGATCTCACGCCGAAGGAGTTTGCGTTCCTGGCCTTGCTGGCCCGGTACCCAGGGCGCGTGCTGACGCACCACGCCATCCTCCAAGAGGTCTGGGGCCCGAACTACGGCACCGAGACCCAATACCTCCGCGTGTACGCAGGCCAGATCCGCAAGAAGCTCGACGACGACATGCGCAACCCGCGTCTGGTGACCGACCTCGGAGTCGGGTACAGGCTCCAAGCCCGCGCCGAACCTGCTGGTAGTGACCAACCTTCAACCTAAAGTTGAGAGTGAAGTTGCGCAGAGTGCGGTGAAGGCGCCGCGGTAGCCGTCATCGGGCCGACTTTCGGTTCGGCCCGCACGGGTTGTTCTCGGACCGGCAGCGAAAGATCGCAACACTGGTCGGGACTTCAGTACTAGTACCAATGGACAATGTCTCGCGTCAAGGGCCCGGCGTACTGTCCAACCTGACCTTCCGGACGGAGGTCGGTTCGGACGAGCGGTGCGGCGGATGAGGGTTCGCCAGAGTCGTGCAGCCGGGCCAGGGACGAAAGTAGGGACGAAAATGAATGCATTGTCAGGTCTAGTTCGGCGCGCCTCCTTTGAGGGGCGTTCGCTTCGAGCTCCAAGACATCGAGCGTCGCGGAAGGTCCGGGTCGTTGCGGCCCTGGCTCTGGTGGGCGGGCTTCCAGTGTTGCTGGATCACGTCTCCGCCGCCATCTTGCCGCCCGCAGCGCCTGTCGCGAACGCAGTGTTGCCATCGAGCACTCAGTTCGACATCACCGGATTCCTGCAGGACGCCAAGCTCGACCAGACATGCGTCGCAGCAGCCGGCGCCAACCTTGACGCCAACGGCTTCCCGCAGGCCGCACACTGCGGTGGCACGATGCAGCTCAACGGTCACGCGATCGTCGTGCCCGCCGAGACCATCGTCATCCTGCCCGCCAGCGCGTTGAGCTGGCAGGAACTCTTCGCTCAGGCGCCGGCGCCGTATGGCCCGTCGCAGACCGGCATGGCGATGTCGGACAACCCGAAGCCCTTGACCACGTACGAGTTCCAGGCCGTCGGCAACAGGGTGCTCGACCCGACCAACGCCGACCCGGCCAAGCGTGATCGCTACATCGCCGGTCTGGTGCACGCCACCCAGCAGGACCTCAACGCCGGCGCCGGCTACATCAACTACATGGACTACACCTCCGGCGAGATGCGCGTCGGTGGCGTGCTCGGCGACCCCACCACGGGTGCCCGGGTGCGTTTGAACGATCCAGCCAACCCGACCTCTGCAGGTGGCGGTCGTTACGGCCGTGCGATGTCGCCCGACGGGCGCCTCATGGTCGACCAGGACAACCCGACCATCGCCTCGGCCACCGGCTTCCCGATGTGCTTCCCGCGCACCGATCCGCTCGTGGGCGACGATTCACTCTGCCCGCGCAGCAACCGACCGGTCGACCCCACGACGGGAACGTTCGCGTCGCTCATCCAGATGAGCGATCCGGCCAACCTGCCCCTCGGTGGCGCGCTCGATCCGCGGGTCCAGGCACCGATGGAGGTTGGCGACTACATCAACTTCGCCGGCACGCTCATCGCCGACGCTGCCGGTACGTACATCTCGGCACACACCATCACCAACAACACCGCCATCTACACGGCACCCGGCACCAACCCGGCGTACGTGTCGATCGAGGTCGGTCTGCTCGGTACCGGTGGCCTGACGGTCTTCGGCGCCGGTGAGGCAGCGATCCGCACAAAGTTCGAGGGCATGACCACTGACTCGACCCGCGGGATACACCTCTACGGCGTCGACGTGAACCCCAATGGTTCTACCAGCGATCGCGACTGGGGCACGATCATGCCCGATCCGGGCCCGCCGAACGGCGCCGTCCGCGGTCGCTGGCGTTTCCGTCCACCGTGCCTCACGTTCGGTTCGGTCCCGACCAAGCCCGACAAGGAGTGCGTGTTCGGACCCGGCAACGGCTTCTTGCCACCCACTCGCGAAGTCCGCGCCGTCGTCGAGGGTCTGCAGAGCCAGAACCCGGCCAACCCGCAAGCGGCGACGTCGGCCAACGGCATCTTCTACGGCCAGTACCACGCCCCGATCGGCGAGTACATCTTCCCCGAGAACATCCCCGGTAAGCCGATCGTGGAGAACAACTTCAACACGATCCCATTCCTGGCCCAGGGTGGCTACACATCCTTCAGTGGTCTGCTCGCCGGGCAGCTCGATCCATGGCCCAGCAACATCGTGCCGCCTCCAGTCTGCACGGCACCACCACAGGCAAATGCCGGCGGTCCGTACCTGGTCGCATCCGGCGGAACGGTCGCCCTGGCTGGTAGCAGCACGGGTAAGGTTCCGACGTTCTTGTGGGCGGCACCCGCATCGGGGAGCCTCTCGAGCCTCACCACGGCGGCACCGGTCTTCACGGCACCCGTCGTCGGCGTCAACACGGTCATCAACCTGTCGCTCACCGCAACGAACAGCTGCGGCACCACGACAGCGACCACGACGGTCGCCGTCGGCGCGGCACTTGCACCATCGGTCGACCCGATCGCACCGACGAGCGTCGTGTCGGGCAGCGCAGGCACGCTTGCGGTCAGCGGCTCCGACCCCAACGTTCCGGCGGCAACGCCACTGACCTTCACCGCAACGCAGAGCGGCGGCGCACCGGTGCTGACCGGGATCGCCGTGTCGCAGAATGGACCGACCGGCGCGAACGTCAGCTTCACTGCCCCTGTGGGTGTTGCAGTGAACACCGACGTCACGCTGTCGGTCACGGCCACGAACGCCGCTGGGGTCTCGTCGGCTTCGGTGACCGCCACCATCACGATCACACCGGCTGTCGTCGGCGTTGCTCCGGTTGCCAACGCCGGCGGGCCGTACACGGTCAGCTCCGGTGGCACGGTCACCCTTGCGGGTAGCTCCACCGGCACGGCACCGTTGACGTTCACCTGGGCCCCACCGGCACAGGGCAGCATCGCCACCCCGGCACAGCCGAACGCGGTCTACACCGCGCCGGTCGTCGGTGTCGACACCACGGTCAACCTGTCGCTCACCGTCACCAACGGTGTCGGCAGTTCGACGGCGACCTCGACGGTGTTGGTCAAGGCGGCGTTGGCGCCGACCGTTGCTCCGATCAGCCCGGTCTCGGTCTTCTCGGGTGCCAATGGGGCCTTCACAGTCAGCGGTGCAGATCCCAACACGCCGGCACTCGTGCCGCTGACCTTCACCGCCACCCAAGCACCGGCGGTCTTGACGAGCTTCGGTGTGACCACCTTGTCGGGAACGACGGCCAGTGTGCACTTCACTGCGCCACTCCTTCCGGCTGGTCAGACGGTGCCCACGGTGGTGCAGGTGGCCGTCACGGCGAACAACTCGCTGGGAGTGGCCTCGGCGCCGGTCACCACCACGGTCACCGTCAACCCGGTCCCTGATTCGGTGGCGATCACCGCCGCCGAGTACCGCACCGGCAAGCAGCGGCTCATCCTCACGGCGACATCGAGCATCGTCAGCCCGAACGTCACGCTGCGTCTCCTGCCGTACCTCACGATCACCGGGGCGACGTTCGACCCGGCCAACCTGGGGGACACCTTCACCAATGGTGGCGGTGGCCTCTACACGATGACGTTGGTCGGCGCACCTCAGCCGGCCGCAGGGCCGGTGCTGTTCGTTCGGTCGAACCTGGGCAGCACCAGCCCCGGACACGCCTTGGACCGTGTTCGGGCGTAGCTCAGAAGGCAATTTGTACGGAAGGGAGCCGGGTCGTTGGCCCGGCTCCCTTCCGCGTCCCTATCCTGCAATCGTGTTCGCTCGGTCACCTTTCGCCGCGAGCGGGTTGCCGTGAACCGGCCGTCGCCCGCTGTCCTGTTCGTGATCGTGGTGGCAGCGGCTGTCCCCTTCCTCGACCTCGGTGGTGGCGCACCCGCCGGGGGTGCATCGGCGGTCGGCGCGGCCACGACCTCGATCTCGGTCGACGAGCCGACCCCGGTGGCGCCGACTGCATCGACCGTTGCCCCCGCCGTCGTGACCATCGTGGGAACGATCAACAGGCTCCTCCCCGATGGCGAGGTGGTCATGAACGACGGGCAGACCGACTACACCGTCGGGATGTCGGCGACCACGAAGGTCCGCAACCTGAGAGGCAACGAGGTGACCCGAGACTTCATCCAGCTCGGTGCACAGATCCAGGTCTCGGGAACGCTCACCGGGTCGAGGATCCTCGACCCGACGATCCTGATCCCCACGGTCCTCGACAAACCATGATCGAGCGATGCCTTCCCGAAGGAGGTGCGCACTCTCGGCGCAAAACGTCCCGCAGCGAACGTACGCACTTCGCCCGTCGACGAATCATCGGCTGACACGGCTCGTCTGTAAGGTGCGAGCCGATGAGACTGGCAATCGTCGGAGCCGGCGGGATGGGCTCGTTCCACGCTCGTACCCTGGCGGCGTTGCCTGGTGTGGAGATCGTGTCGATCGCCGACCCTCGCGTCGCTGCGGCCCAATCGCTGTGTGAGGAGGTCGGCGGCACGCCGACGATCGACGGCCTCGCCGTCGCATCGATGTCGGACCTTGACGGACTCGTGATCGCCTCGCCCGAAGACTCGCACGCCTCTCTGGTGCACGCGGCCCTGGCCAAGGGCACACAGATCCTGTGCGAGAAGCCGCTCGCGGTCGGTGTCGACGCGTGTCGGCGGATCGTCGACGCCGAGATCGCCCTCGGCCGACGCTTCCTGCAACTCGGCCTGATGCGTGTCTACGACCCGGCCCACGTGCAACTGGCAACCGAGGTCGGTTTCCTGGGTGCGTTGCATCACATCCGTTGTGTGCATCGCAACGTGCACGAGGTTCGCCGTACTGCACAACTGGTGTTGAACCAATCGGTTGTCCACGACATCCACACGTTGCGATGGTTGTCGGGTCGTGAGATCACGCGGGTGACGACGATCGTCACGCCGAACGCCGATCACGTCGAGCACCTGTTGGTGACCGCCGAGTTCGACGGCGGTGGTTACGGCACCGTCGAGTTCAGCGAACACAGCTTTGCGTATGAGGTCACGGTCGAGATCGAGGCCGAGCTCGGTGGTGTGGCACTGGCACCGGTCATGCGTCCGACGTTGCGACGCGATGGCGCGTCGGGCGTGAACATCGGAGCCGATTGGTTCGGGCGGTTCGCCGACGCCTACCGAATCGAGGACGCGTGGTGGCTCGACACGTTGCACGAGCAGGCGGCGGCCGGCCCGTCGGCGTGGGATGGGTTGGTCGCCGAGCATGTGGTCGAGGGAGCCATCCAGTCCGTGCTGACCCGACAACCGGTCGACATCGCCCGGTTCGAGACGCCCGACCTCTACCGGTGACCACGCGCACCGGGGTTCGCCGGCGCGCCCACACGTGGCTGATGCGGCTGTATGGACCTTGGTCACTCCGGCGCATCCGCCGTCGGCGGGCATGGAGGTGGAGGGGACTCACGCTGAACGTTCCGGTCGGCGTGTTCCATCCCGGGCTGTTCTTCTCCAGTGGGGTGCTGGCCACCGAGATCGAACGCATGCAGCTCGGTGGCCGGTCAGTGCTCGATGTCGGTTGTGGGACCGGAGTGCTCTCGTTGGTCGCGGCCCGCGCCGGCGCTGTGGTGACCGCGATCGACGTCAACGCGGATGCCGTACACACCACCATCGACAACGCTGCTGCGAATGGTTTGACCATCGAGGTGTTGCAATCCGACCTGTTCGAGGAATTGCACGATCGGCGTTTCGATCTGGTCGTGGTCAACCCGCCGTACTTTGCCAAGGATCCCGTCGACGATGCCGAGCGGGCCTGGTTCGCCGGTGCCGACCTCGGCTACTTCGAGCGCTTCTTCGCCGGGTTGGGTGATCACATGGCACAGCGGCCACAGGCGGGATCAGGGTTGATGGTGTTGAGTGAGGGTTGCGACATGTTGACGATTTCTGCGGCAGCAACCCGCCATCACTTCGGGCTCAGCATCGTGGGACGGCGCCGCGCGTGGCTCGGAATGCAGGTCGTGTGGAAGATCGAGCGCCTGGCGCCGGCGTGACCGGAAAACACGTTCCGACGCAGGCGACGATAGTGTTCTGCGTGGCTCGCTGAATCTGGCGTGCCGTTTTCATGAGATGAGAGACAGTTGACTACAGGTACCGTGAAGTTCTTCAATGCCGAGAAGGGCTTCGGATTCATTGCGCGTGAGGGTGGCGAAGATGTCTTCGTTCACTACTCCAACATCCAAGGCGATGGCTACAAGTCATTGCAAGAGGGCCAGAGCGTCGAATTCGACATTGCTCCCGGCCGCAAGGGCGAGGAAGCACAGAACGTCCGTCCGCTCTGAGCACACTGCTCGGGCATGACATGCTCGGATAATTGTTGAACGAACCGCTGGTCCTTCGGGGTCGGCGGTTCTTTCGCGTCTGGGGACCGGTTGTCGCGACTTCGTGGGTCGCGATGACGTCAGAGGACGACGACTTTGGTGCCGATCTGGGCGAAGTCCCACATGAAGTTGGCGTCGGCGTCGGCCTGACGCTGGCAGCCACCCGACAGGCGGGTACCCAACTCCGAGTCCTTCATGTAGCGAGATCCGTCGGCCACGTGACGGGGGATGGCATGGAAGCCGATGGCGCCGATGTCGGTCTTCAACCACCTGATCATGTGCGGGAGGAACGCTTTTCCGTTCCATGCGGTCGACACCTCGCTCCGGCTGTAGACCTCGTGCACGCCGGGCACCTCGTTGTTGTACTTGCTTCCCGAGACCAGCCACGAGCGAACGACCCGGTTGTTCTTGTCGACGGCCCACACGCGTTGTCCGCTGCGGCTGTAGACCACGCGCTTGCCAGTTCCCGTGTCCGGGGGCAGCGTAGGTGCGTCGGGGCCACTGGTGGCAACGAGCGAGAGTGGGTAGCCGAGCAGATCGACGGCGCCGGATGCCGAGGGCGGGGTATGAACGACCAGCGATGCTTCGTCGGGCCACACGCCGAGGGCCAACGCTGTCTCGCGACCGACGAGGCCGTCGACGAAGAGGTCCTTCTCTTTCTGCAGCTTGTTGACGGCGCTGAACGTG
>JANPOJ010000709.1:0-12574 GCA_031427935.1 Ilumatobacteraceae bacterium
CGATGTCGATGGTCTCGCCATCGGTGACTCGCAGCCCGTCGCGGAACTCGCTCTGCTTGCCGAGGCGTCCCATGAGATCGCTGATCTGGGGGCCACCGCCATGCACGACGACAGGTCGCATGCCGACCTGACGCATCAGCACGATGTCCTGGGCGAACAGGGCCAGGGCATCGTCGTCGGACGCACCCGCCAAGGCGTTGCCGCCGTACTTGACCACGACTACCTGGTCGGCGAAGCGGCGAATGTACGGGAGGGCCTCGACCAGCGTCGCCGCCCGATCGGCCGCAGCCGTGATCGTCACGGATACAACCCGACGCTGGACAGCCCCGACGCCTCGGGGAGGCCGAGGGCGACATTGGCCGCCTGAACAGCACCGCCGGAGGCACCCTTGGCGAGGTTGTCGATCGCACAGATCGAAATGACCGTGTTGGTGCGCTCGTCGAACCGCGCCGTGATGTGGGCGACGTTGCTGCCCATCGTGGCCTTGGTCGATGGCGAGGCTGGACGCACGACGACGAACGGCTCGCCGCTGTACCGCCCGGCAAGTGTTGCCAACAGCGACGCCGTGGTGACGCTGCCGATCGGCTTGGCGTAGCAGGTCGCCAGCAGGCCCCGACTCAGTGGAGCCAGATGCGGGGTGAACAGCACCTGGGCGCCGGTCTCCTGCTCGATCTCGGGCGTATGGCGATGATCGAGCAGCCCATACGCGCTCACGTCTTCGTCGACCGTGCAGAACATCGATGTGTGCTTCAGTGCCCGCCCCGCCCCGCTGACGCCGGTGATCGAGTTGACGATCACGCCGCTCGGGTCGATCACCCCGGCCTCGACCAGCGGTGCCAGCGCGAGGGTGGCGGCCGTGACGTGGCAGCCGGGCGTGGCCACCAGCGTCGCCTCCTTCAGCTCTTCGCGATGCAACTCCGGCAGGCCGAACACGGCGCTGGCAAGCAGTGCCGGCTGATCATGAGTAAACCCGTACCACGTCGGGTACAGCGATGCATCCTTGAGACGGAACGCTGCCGACAGGTCCACGAGGCAGCCGACTCTGCCGTGCAGCTGCGGTGCCAGGGCCATCGACGCTTCATGTGGCAACCCGAGGAACACGACGTCGAGCCCCTCGGCCTTGGCCGGGTCGAACTCGTCGAACACGAGGTTGGGATACCGTGCCGCGAGGCTCGGATACAAGCTGCTGGCCAAGGTGCCGGCCTGGCTGTCGCCGGTGGCGTACACCATGTCGAACTCTGGATGCTGGGCACACAGCCGCAGCAGTTCCGCTCCCGTGTACCCCGATGCGCCGATGATGCCAACTCGCTTCACGACGTATGATCATACAGAGTCACGCATGATCATGCAACTCGTGTCGAGCTCTACACCGAGGCGCTGGACACCTGAAAGCGAACATCGATCTGCTCGAAGTTCATGGCTTTCAGCATGCCCGTGAGCACGAATGTGGTGTGTTCCTGCGCTCGCTGCAGAAGGTCGGTTTGGTCGGCCGCGTCGGCCATCTTGTTCATCGCTGCCTTGTACAGCGCATCCTCGCTGGTCGGGTTGTCGTTGAACAATCCCCCGATGCGGTTGAGCAGGCCTCGGTCGCGGTTCATCACGTGGCTCACTTGATGATCGAGCACCGGAGCGTTGGCGTACGCACTCGGCAGCGTGACGATCACCGACTTGGCATCGTCGCTGATCTTCACGGCGCCGGCGCCGAGCGTGCTGAAGTCGACCACTGCATCAACGGTGCCGACTCCGAGGAACTGCACGCGCTCCCCTGCGATCGCACTCGGCACCCACTGCACGTCCTTCTCGAGGTCCAGGGTCACCTCGAACTGGGCCTGAGCAGCGTGGAAGTCGGACAAGTCGCGCAACTCGGTGAGAACCGGCGGAGGGGAATGATCCTTCGTGACGGTGGTGAACGGGGAGTCGAGCAGCTGAAAGCCGATCACACCGGCCACGACCAGACCGCCGAGGATGGCGACGGCACCGAGGAACTTCTTGAACATGGGGGAATTTCTCTCCTTGCGGTCCCGAGGAACCGATCATTGTGTGTCAACGCCAGAATGGAGGCGTGAATTCCATGTACGCGACCACGAAGGGCATGTTGCTGCTGGCAACGCCACCCCTCGATGATCCGAATTTCGACCGATCAGTGGTTTACATGATGGAACACAGTGCGGAAGGCGCTGTAGGAGTAGTGCTCAATCACCCGACCGACGAAACATCGATCGACGGCCTCGACCTGTGGATGGACCTCTCCGCACCACCCGCAGTCGTCTTCAACGGAGGCCCAGTGCAATTCGACGCGTTGATCGCGATCGCCGAGTTGCGGGGCCCTCGCGACGATGCCTGGAGCGCGATCTTGCCCGACCTCGGCAGCGTCGATCTGGCGCGCGATCCGATCGACGTCGCCGATGAGGTGGGCCGGGTGCGCGTGTTTCGCGGCTACGCGGGCTGGGCATCCGGCCAGCTCGACAGCGAGCTCGCGGCAGGCGCGTGGATGGTGTTCGACGCCCGTCGCGACGACGTCTTCCATGCCGAGCCGGAGGACTTGTGGCGCCACGTACTGCGCCGCCAGAGTGGGCGAGTCGCCTGGATCGCCAACGCGCCCGACGACCTCTCGATGAACTAGCTGACGACCGTGCGTCACCGTACTGCGATGAACGGGCCCCTACGCCAGCCCGGTCGCACGAGCGATGAGCACTCGCCGACTGTTGACTCCGGTCTTGGCGAAAATCGACTTCAGGTGGTCCTGCACAGTGTGCTGCGACACGAACAAGCGCTGGGCGAGTTCGCGTGTGTCGCTGCCCTCGACGAGGTGTCGGAGCAGTTGTGCCTCCCGCTCGCTCAGGCCGGCAACTCGGCCATACAACGCGGCGCGCTCGATGGGGCGCGTCGCTTCGATGCTGACGGCGATCGTGGCGGAATCGACCGATGACCTGCGTTCGATCCGGGCCGCTCGGAGCGTGACCCAACGGCCATTCCCAAGGTGCACACGCGCCGACGGTGGATGGAGGTCCACTTCGTTCTCCTGGGCGAGAAGTTGGGCGGCGACGTTGTACGCAGCGGCAGGCACCGGCGATCGGTCGGCGGCTGTCGGCAGGAGGGCGCGGAGATATGTGTCGGTCTGCGGCGTCCGGGACAGCAGGTCGAGAGAGTCCGACAGCAGCAGTACCGCAGGGCCGCTCTCAGGATCGAGCGCCGCAGAGCGGCCGGCAAAGGCGGTCATCTGACTGAGCCGGCTCGACCGAGTGACGACCGGGCCAAGGTCGGACAACAGGCGACATTCATCAGCCGAGAACGATCCGCCGGCGCGCCACAGTTCGAGGAAACCCCAACACCCGTACATGTCACGAAACACCGTGGAGACCACGTCGTCGATGCCATAGCCAGCCAGCATCTGCCGCCACATCGCACTCGCAGCGCAATCGCTGTTCGCCGATCCCATCAGCGTCGCCGCGGTGCCAGACGGCAGCGTCGTCCAGCGGTTCGCGGGCGTCAGGTACCTGAGCCTGATGAGCGCAGGAAGGTCGGCAAGCGAGGGCGTCTCGGCCAACGGAGCGGAGCCCACGCACGTCTCCGGATCGGTCAGCAGCCAGACATACGCATCGAAGGGCACGTCGCGTCGGAGCTCGGCGAGCACCGCGGACCGGAGCGGTCGTTCATCGAGACCCTCCTCGCAGATCCGCTTGACGCGCTGACGAACCGCCACCGGGCAATTCTACGGCGGCCCGGTCCCCAGGAATCTGGGATGGCGGCCGACCAGGCACGTGGGTACGTTCGTCAAATGATCACTCTCCACATCGAACATCCGATCACCGACTACGGGACGTGGCGGGCCGCATTCGACCGGCTCAGTGGTGCACGTCTGCAGGCTGGTGTCATCGGCGAGCGTGTGACACGCCCGGTCGATGATCCGCGCTACATCGTTGTCGCGCTCGACTTCGATTCCACGGAGCACGCCGTCAACTTCCGCGCGTTCCTCGAGACTCAGGTTTGGTCATCGACAGCGGCATCGCCTGGTCTCGCCGGCCGACCAAGGACCGTGATTCTCGAGCTCGCACTGGAGCGCTGACCGTTGCGAAGGCCGTCGGGCTGAAGCGCGCTCGCGCCGTGGTCAGTCCTCCTGCCAACGCCACGACAGCATGTCGGCGGCCCATCCCTGTTCGGGATCAGGCGCGTCGCTCTGGGCGGTGTGCAGATGGGTTCGGGCCTCGTCGAATCGTTTGCTGTGGTACGCCATCGACCCGAGGTAGAAGTGTGCCCGGCCTTTGTCGGTCGGGCCAGCGGCATCGGAATCCACGACCGACTGCAACTCGGTCATCGCCACAAGTGTGTCGCCTTTCTCGAACGCAGCGATGCCGGCGAGCAGCAGTTCCGAGTCGTCGGTCTGATACGGGTTACCTCCATCATCCACCTGCACGCCGATCTGCAGCAGTGCCTCACGTGCCATGGTCAGACGTTGCTCGCTGTTGCTGTTGGCCAGCACGTATTCCAATGCCGGACGGGCCTCGTCGTTGCGACCGAGGTGGACCAAGGCAACACCGAGGTACGACTGACAGACGGCGTGGCGACCGATGCCGATGTCGACGGGTGTGTCCTGGTATGCGCGACACAGGGCCTCCACGGTCGTCCAGTCACTCCGCTCGAAGGCATTGACGATGCTCTCCAGATACCGCTCACAGGCTTCGAAGGTTTGCGGCGGATTCGAGGGGTCGACCGCTTGGTCCGGCATCTCCGCACGCAAGGCGATCTCGAGGTCGTGCTTGCCCGGTTCGTGGCTGACCTCGAGGAACTCGAGGGCACCATTGATGTCGCCGATGGTCTGCAGGTAGAGCGCCAGTCGGTATGAAGCGAGGCTGGATTCCGGACTACCGGACACACCGCTCATCACCGAGCGGTAGAGCACGTGGGCTTCCTCGGTCCGGGTGTCGTTCCACAGGCGATCAGCCTCGTGCATGTACTCGGTGAGCTGGTCCGGTGTTTGCGGGATCGCTGTCGGGTCATCAATGGCCATTCCGGCAGTATCAACAAACGCGGCGCCATGTCAATCCCCGAGGGCGAACTGTGTCTGTATGTGCAACCTCGCCAACCCGATGAGGCGACGATTGATGGGGCGCTCCATGCACACCTCAGTCGTCGCCGAAGAGGACCTCGATGACGCGGTCGGGTGAGATGAGGAACCGCCGCCAGAGATTGACCACGGCGAGATCGTCGTAGTCCCGAGCGCGCATGCCATTGCCATCGAGCTCGTAGATGGTCGTGTCGGGCATGCGCATGAGCAGTGGTGAGTGCGTCGCAATCACGAACTGTGAGCCCTCCTGCAGCCCATCGTGGATGAATCGGAGGAGACCGCGAACCGCAGATCGAGATGGTCGGTGAGCTCGCTGTGCGTCGCGAACGTCTCGAACCGGAGGTTCTGGCTGCCACCCTCGGCGTTGAACCCCGCGGTTATCGCGATTGCTTCGACGATGGTCGACTTGCCTGATCCGTTCTGAGCGACGAACACCGTGACAGGAGCGAACTCGACATCGTCGACCGCGGCGACGGCGGGCACATTGAATGGATTCCCGTCGCGCGGCGCGGAGTCGCGAAGCTGCATCGATCGAAGAAACGCCGGCTTCACGGTGCTCGTCATCGCCAACTACGTTCGGTGGTCCCGCCCGGGTTCACTTCCCGTACACGGAGACGTGCAGTCCACTTGCAGCGGTGAACGGCTCGCGATTCCAGCCACCCCAGCGGTCGTGTAGTCGCAGCCCGGCGATCCGCGCCATGAGGTCGAGTTCGGCGGGCCAGGCATACCGAGTGACGACCGGGGTCACCGTCACGCCCCGCGCGGACAGCGTGACGTGGCTCTCATCGAGCAGTTGGTGCACGGGGTCGTGGCGGCCGACGTCGAGGCGGACTTCGTCGACACTGATCGACTCGGCATCGACGTACTGATCGTTGCGCAACCGGTAGAGGTATCTCGGTACGAACGCCTCGATCACGAACGAGCCATCGTCGGTGAGGTGTGCTGCCACGTTCTCGAAGCAGCGCACCTGAGCATCTTGCGTCAGCAGGTTGAAGAGGGTGTTGAAGACCACGTACAACAGTCGGTACGAGCCAGCGACCGGCACCTCCGCGAAGTCACCGATCGTGACCGAGATCGCCTCGCCTCCCGGCTTGGCCCGCATGCGCGCGACCATGGCAGGCGAGATGTCGACACCGTCGACATGCACACCCCGCGCAGCCAGCGGAAGCGCGATTCGACCCGTGCCGATCGCCAACTCGAGGGCGCGGCCGTCCCCGACCAGGTCCGCGAGGAACGACACGGCGTCGCCTTCGTCGCCGCGTGGCTCGTCGTCGTACGTGGCGGCGACGGCTTCACCGAAGCTGCTGGCCGGATCGAAGTCCTTCACTGGCCAGATACGAGCGCATTCGCGCCACCCGGCGCAACCGATTACTAGCGAAGCGTTGCGCCGAGCTTGCCGACACCCGCCACGACCTTGTTGCGGACTTCGGTCAACTCGGTGTCGCTGAGCGTGTGATCGAGCGCTTGCAGCCGGAGGCGGTACGCCAGGCTGCGGGTGTCGGCAGGCAGGCCCGGGCCCCGATAGACGTCGAACAAGGCGACGTCGACCAGGAGCGCGCCCGCGGCTTGCTTGATCGCCTTCTCGACCTTTTCGGCGATCACCGAATCGGGTGTGGCGAAGGCCAGATCCAGATCGCTGGACGGGAAGCGACTCGTTGGCCTCCATGCCGGGACCTTGGCCTCGTTCGCCAGCAAGACCGACAGGTTCAGTTCCAAGATGGCGACGCGCTCATCGACTCCGTAGGCGTCGAGCACGTCGGGGTGCACCTCCCCAACCGCGCCGATCACATCGCGCCCCACCGACAGCGTCGCCGAGCGTGTCGGGTGCAATCCCGCCGGCGGGTGCGACTGATCGACGCGCGCCCCGAACCCCATCGTCGCCGCGATCTCGCGCCAGACCGCCATCGCCGCCATTGCATCGCGACCGGCCAGGACGATCGCCAACTCTTCATACTCGGCGGGCAGCTCCCCATCGCCGGGTGGGTAGGCGTGACCGATCTCGAAGAGACTGACCTCGGGCCGGCGATGCGACTCGTTGAACGCGACGGCCTTCAACAGCCCGGGGCGCAACGTGGTGCGCAGCACGCTCTCCTCCGCCACCAGAGAGTTCACGATCCGCACGGCCGGGCCGCCAAGACCGGCGCGGAGCAGGTCGTCGTCGGCCAGGAAGGGATTCGGCATGGCCTCGTTCAGCCCCAGACCGAGGAGCATTTCGCGCAACCGCCGGCGGCGGGCTTGCACCGGAGACAGCCGCCCATGCATGGCCGACTTCGGCACCGTCTTGCCCACCTTGCCGTAGCCGTACTGGCGGGCGACCTCTTCGATGATGTCGACCTCTGCGGTGCAATCCGGGCGCCAGGACGGAACCGCGACCGTCAGCGTGTCCGCGCCGTCGGCATGAAAGCCCAGACCACTGATCAGCCCGCAGATCTGGGCACTCGACAGGGAGGTGCCGAGCAGCGCGTTCACCTTGGCGACGCGCACGGCGATCACCGGCGCAACTGGGAGATGCGCTGACCGGGCATCGACCATCCCCTCGTGCACCACGAGATCAGGACACGTCAGTCGAAGCAGTTCGACGAACCTGGCGATCGCAACCGGCATGCCGAGGGGATCGACGCCGCGATCGAAACGGACCGACGCCTCACTACGCAGGCCAAGCCGGCCGGCACTCTTGGCCAGGCCGATCGACTCGAACCAGGCGATCTCGAGCGCAATGATGGTCGTCGTGTCGCTGATCTCGCTGTCGAGGCCGCCCATGATCCCACCGACACCGATTGGCGTGTCGGTCGCATCGCAGATCAGGAGATCCTCGGTGGTGAAGGTTCGCTCGACGCCGTCGAGCGTGACCATCGTTTCCTCGTCGCGGGCGCAGCGGACGCGAAAGCCACCCCCGCCGAGCGTGTCGAGGTCATACGCATGGTTCGGCTGGTTGAGCTCGAGCATCACGTAGTTGCTGACGTCGACGACGTTGTTGATCGAACGCATGCCGGCCCCGGCCAGACGCTGCGCAATCCAGTTCGGTGACGAGGTGACACGAAGTCCGCTGATGACCGTGCTCGTGAACCGCGCACAGCGATCACCGTCGATCAGCTCGACCGTCGCTTGTCGCGTTGGGGCCCCGTCCGTCGACGCGATCGTCGCCGTCGGAGCCGCGAGCGGTAGCCCGAGGCGGGCGGTGACCTGACGGGCGACGCCGAGGTATCCCCAGCAATCTGGAAGGTTGCGCGTCACGTCGAGGTCGTACACGGTTTCAGGGGCGAGACCGAGTGCCTGGCCGTACGGCACGCCGAGCGGCGTGCCCACGGGGAGGATCACGATGCCGGCGTGATCGTCGCCAAGGCCCAACTCGCGCGCCGAACACAGCATGCCGTCGCTTTGAATGCCGAGGATCGGCCTGGGCTCGATCACCCGTCCATCCGGCATCGCGGTGCCGGGCGTGGCAAGGGGAACGATGTCGTCGGCTTGCATGTTGAACGCGCCACACCACACGTGCCGCTCGCGTCCGTCACCGGTCTCGACGAACACGCGGTGGACCTTGGCCGCGTCGGGATGATGCTCGGTGCGCACGACGCGCGCCGTGATCACGCCCTCAACGGTCGCGCCGACGTGGATGATCTCCTCCACCGCCAGGCCGAGGTCGGTCATGGTCGCTGCGATCGTCTCGATGTCGTCGCCCACCGGGGCGAGCTCTTTGAGCCACGAATGCACGATCCTCATCAGAACTGCTCCACGAAACGAAGGTCGTTGCTGTACATCTCGCGCATGTCTCCGATGGCGTGACGTTCCTTGGCCATGCGATCGATCCCGAAGCCGAAGGCGAACCCGCTCCACTCCTCCGGGTCGAGACCACCGGCGCGCAAGACGTTGGGATGAACCATCCCGCTGCCTCCCAGCTCGAGCCACTCACCGGACGGGGTCTGGATGTCGAACTCGGCCGACGGCTCGGTGAACGGGAAGTAGCTCGGGCGCAGGCGCGAGCCGAAATCGGCGCCGAAGAACGCCTTGGTGAACGCGTCGATCGTGCCCGCTAGATCGGCAAGCGTGATGCCACGATCGATCACCAGCCCCTCGAGTTGGTGGAACACGGCGAGGTGCGTGGCGTCGGTCGTCTCGTTGCGGAACACCCGACCGGGCATGATCATGTAGATCGGCGGCGGAAGCGTCTGCATCACGCGGATCTGGACGGGTGACGTGTGCGTCCGCAAGACCGTGGGGCCGCCGTCACCGTGTTCGACGTAGAAGGTGTCATGCATGCTGCGCGCCGGGTGGTCGACGGGCATGTTGAGAGCCTCGAAGTTGTACCAGTCCGTCTCGACGTGCGGACCCTCGGCCACCTGGAAGCCGAGTCCGATGAACACGTCCTCCAAGCGCTCCCAGGCCTGCGTGACCACGTGTGCGTGACCACGTTGAGGGCCTGACATCACCTCCGTGAGGTCGAGCCGCTCGGCGGCCAACTGCACGACGCGTTCCGCCGCTGCCAGCTCGCGCCGACGCCGGTTGAGACCATCGGCGACGGCCGATGTTGCGTCGTTGACCGCCTGCCCGGCAGCCTTGCGCTCCTCGACGGTCGCCAGCGCACCGAGGCCTGTCTTGAACGTGGCGAACGGGCCGCGCTTGCTCAGCAACTCCGCCTCCAGAGCGCGTACCTCGTCGGCGGTGACCGCCTCGCCGATTCGCGCGAGCGCGGCCTCGGCGGCCCGCTTCACTTCTTCGATCATCCCCACACTCTCCTCACGACATCACACGACACTGGGCGCAAACCCCCGAGCGATGAGGCGGCGAGACGTCAGCGAGTCAGCGCGCAACCCCGAGCAACGCCCGGGGGCACCGAAATCGCCGATCGACCATCGACTCATCCTAGACAGTGCTCCGTTGCCGGGCCACTTCGAAGACCAGCACGGTTGCGGCCATCGCGACGTTGAGGCTCTCTGCCGGGCCGGCGTGCGGGATGGTGATCCACTGGTCGATCTCGGCGTCGGAATCGAGGCCGTGCGCCTCGTTGCCGACCACCACCGCAACTCGGCCGTGGTACACCGGATCGGTGTAGATATCGCCTCGATGTGACGACGTGCCCAGACGGCGAAATCCCGACAACGAGTCAAGAGTCGCCTCGACGACCGGGATGCGGAACAGCGATCCGGCGCTGGCCCTGACAACCTTGGGGTTGTACGGATCGACCGAGCCGGGCGTCAGCACGACCGCGTCGGCGCCGGCGGCCTCCGCCGAGCGAATGATCGTGCCGGCGTTGCCGGGATCGCCGAGTCGATCGGCAACGAGCACAAAGGAGGCATCGACAGGCAACGCGGCGGAACGCATTCCGACCACCGCCAAGACGGGCTGCGGTGACTCCGTCGAGGCGATGCGCTCGATCACGTTCGGTGCCAGCGCGTGCTGCGCCACGTCGAGATCGACCGTCGTATCGGGCGCGACGTAGCAGCCCTCGACAACCCAGCCGGCGTCCACCGCCTGACGGATCAAACCCATCCCCTCGACCACGAACACACCCTCGGCGTAACGAGAACTGCGGCGCCCCAAGAGGCGCCGCAGTCGTTGAACCCGAGGGTTCGAAAAGGTGAGTTGTTCGCTCAGAGAGCAGCCTTGGCCGCGTCGGTCAGCGCCGTGAATGCCACAGCGTCGGTGATGGCCAAGTCGGCCATGACTTTGCGGTCCACCTCGATGCCGGCGGCGTTCAACCCGGCGATGAACCGGCTGTAGCTGATGTCGTTCAAGCGGCACGCAGCGTTGATCCGCTGGATCCACAGACGACGGAACTCGCCCTTCTTTGCACGACGGTCGCGGAAGGCATACTGCCCACTCTTCATGACCTGTTCGTTGGCCGCCCGCACCGAGCGACTCTTGTTGCCGTAGTAGCCCTTGGCTCGCTCCAGCACCTGCTTGCGGTGCTTCTTCGAACCAACGGCGCGCTTTACACGAGCCATTTCACTCTCTCCTTATCGTTCTTTGATTCAGCGTTCGCCGAGCAGGCGCTTGATCTTCTTCGCATCGCCAGGATGCACGGCCACCATCCCGTCGAGGCGACGGGTACGTGTCGACGGCTTCTTCTCGAAGAGGTGCTGTCGGTTTTGCTGCAGGCGCCGGAGCTTGCCGGTGCCGGTCTTGCTGAACCGCTTGGCCGCGGTCTTGCTGGTCTTCATCTTGGGCATCGTGTGATTCCTTGTCAGTGCAGACGAGTCGTCTGCAATTTGCGATCGTGTTGATCAGGCTGTTTCGGCCTGATCAGGAGGCTCATCGGCGACCGGTGGTTCCGGCGCCTGATCCTGTTCTTGCACCGGTGCCGATTCGTCGGCGCCAGCGGTGTTCTGAGCAGCCGGTTCGTCGTGCGCCGCAGCTTTTGGTTCGTGCGGCTTCTTGACGACTGCCTTCTTCTCAGGTGCCAGCACCATGGTCATGTTGCGACCTTCCAACCGAGCCATTGTCTCCACTTTGCCGTGGGTACCGACTTGCTCGATCACCGCATCGAGAATCCTCGAGCCGAGCTCAGGGTGGGCCATCTCTCGGCCTCTGAACTGCAGCGTGACCTTGACCTTGTGGCCGTCTGCAAGGAAGTCCTGCATGTGGCGCACCTTGGTGTCGAAATCGCCTTTGCCGATCTTGGGGCGGAACTTCACTTCCTTGATCGAGACCTGAATGGTCTTTTTGCGCGATTCCTTGGCCTTTTGGCTCTCCTCGTACCGAAACTTTCCGTAGTCCATGATCCGGCACACCGGTGGGTTCGCCATTGGTGCCACCTCGACGAGATCGAGGTCTTGCTGGCGGGCGAGGGCGAGAGCATCTGGCAGATTCTTGATTCCAAGTTGGCTGCCGTCTGCGCCGATGAGGCGAACCTCGCGGGCGCGGATGCGATCGTTGTACCGGTGCTCCGGTTGCTGCGGCGGTGCTATGGCTGATCAATCCTGTGCAATGGGTGGATCCCTTCCGAGTGTTTGGCTGCGAAGCCACCAACACGACGAAGAGAACCGCCACCAGGGACGGCCATTCGAGTGCTCGTGACCCGGACGCACGGTAGCTGACGCATGTGTGGCCGGGTGGGAGTGTGCTGCACGCAGCCACACCACTTCGCTCTGAGTTGTCGGCGGATACGATACCGCATGTGAGCAGCGAAGACACCGAATCGGTGGTGGAAGACGCCCAGAACGCGTTGAACGACGCCCGCGCCCGACTGGCCGACGTCCCTGCCGAGACCGTCGTGGTCAACCACGTGATGGGGTTGTACGAGTTGGCCGCCATCCATCTCGGCGCCGAACCGCCTCGTCTCGGGGAGGCGTCGCTGGCCATCGACGCCGTCGCCTGCCTCGTCGAAGGCCTCGGTGAGCGACTCGGGCCTGTCTCGTCAACGCTGGTGGTGGCCCTGTCGAACATCCGCCTCGCCTTCGTCCAGATCAAGGCCGCCCTCACCTCGAACAACTGAGTCGCCGAGCCGACCCTTCAGCTGAAACGGCCGTATCTGGCCCGGCGCACCCTGCCGTCGATGACCTTCACGCCTTC
>JANPOJ010000710.1:0-4519 GCA_031427935.1 Ilumatobacteraceae bacterium
GGACCACGATGGTGTGGTCAAGCGGTCGTTCGGGCGCACTCGCACGATCGGCGAGCTGGCTCGGGCGGCACTGCCGAGCCACATCCCGTCGCTCTCCGAGTTGATCGACCAATGTGGCAGCGACTACCAGCTCTCGCTCGACTTGAAAGATGCCGCCAGTGGCCAGGTCGTGATCGACGTCGTCGCCGAAGCCGCCCCGGCGATGGTCGAACGACTGTGGCTCTGTGTGCCGAGATGGGAAACCCTCCTCCCGCTGCGCGGCCAAGGTGCCAAGTTGGTCGACTCGACGCGCCTCTCGAGCATGAAGGAGGGGCCCGAGCGCCGCGCCGCGACCTTGCGACAGCAGGGCATCGACGCCGTCAACCTGCACCACTCCGACTGGAACGGCGGGATGGTGGCTCTGTTCCACCGCTTCGAACGGGCGTCGTTCGGATGGGACATGCAAGAGCCGCACATCCTCCAGGCCGGGCTGCGCATGGGCCTCGACGGCGTGTACAGCGACTGGGTCGACCGGATGATCGACGTGTACCACACCGAGATCGGCCCCCTCCCGAGGTAGTCGCACCGATCAAGGGAACTGTGTAGGTTCGATGCAGGGTGTGTGCATTGAACCTACACACTTCGCCCAAGTGTCGCACGACGGCTCGTATCGTCGGCGCTACAGCCAGCGCCAATCCGCTGTCGGCCAGACGACCACGAAGGCTCGACCGATCAGGTGGTCGTACGGGATCTGGCCGATCGCCGGTGTTCGGCTGTCGAGCGACGCGGCTCGGTTGTCGCCCATCACGAACACGTGCCCGGGTTCGACCTCGACCGGCGCTTGCGACTGGCCGCAATGGTCGGCACCGATCAGCACCGGGTCGAGGTATGGCTCGGTGATTCGCTGACCATCGATGAACAGTTGGCAGCTGCGATACTCGATCGTCTCGCCGGGCAGGGCGATCACTCGCTTGATCAGATCGCGGACCTCGAGACTCTCCTTGACATCTTTCAGCACCACGATGTCGCCGTGGCGCGGATCATGCAGGTCGTAGCTCAGCTTGTTGACGATGACTCGGTCGCCGGAGTGCAACGTCCCGAGCATCGACTGACCGTCGACGGCGAACTGCTGGACCACGAAGGCTCGCAGGAGGAACGCCGCTGCCAGGGCGACCGCGGCGATGACCAGCCAGTCAAGAGCGACATGTCGCCGGCGACGCGCCGATGACCTGACAGTGGAGGTCGTGACCGTGGCCTCGGTGCTCGCCCCCATCGACGGAGGCACGTTGTTCGCTGGTTCGACGAGCTCATCGAGGCCGAACTGATCAACCGCTTGCGTCCACCACTCATCGCCGGTCATGTACGACCCAGTGCCGCGTTACAACCACTGCCAGTCGGCGAAGGGCCACATGACCACGAAGGCGCGGCCGATCAGATTGCTGTATGCGATCTGTCCGACACTGGCGTCTCGGCTGTCGAGCGATCCACCACGGTTGTCGCCCATCACGAACACGTGCTTGGGCTCGACCTGCGCTGCGGGCTGGTCGGCACCGCACCGATTGGGCGCAACGATCTGCGGATCGAGATACGGCTCTTTGACCAGTGACCCGTTGATGAACAGCTGGCAGTCGCGGTATTCGATCGTCTCGCCGGGCAGGCCGACGACTCGCTTGATGAGGTCGCGCTCCTGCGCGTTCGTCTCGATGCGCTTCAGCACCACGACGTCACCGCGGCGCGGATCGTGCAGGTGGTAGCTCAGCTTGTTGACCAGCACCCGATCGCTGGGGTGCAAGGTGTTGAGCATCGAGGTGCCCTCGACGGCGAACTGCTGCAACACATAGGCGCGGACCAGAAGGGCCGAACTGATGGCCACGACGACGACGATGATCCACTCGGCCAGACCGGACCGCTTGCGCTTGCCGTCGGCAACTCGATGAGTCGGCGAGTCGGGATCGGTGACCTCGTCGTATTCGTCCTCGACCGACAGGTCGGGATCCGGGTCAACAACGGTTGCCCGTGGGTCCTCAGTGGCCATCGAGTCCCACGCTAGCGGGCGGTTCGTGCGTTGCGAGGGCAGGGTCACAGAGAGGCGATCAGCTTCTCGACCCGCTCGTCTCGGCTCTTGAACGGGTCCTTGCAAAGAACGGTGCGCTGAGCCTGGTCGTTGAGCTTGAGGTGCACCCAGTCGACCGTGTAGTCGCGCTTGCGTTCCTTGGCGCGCTTGATGAACTCGCCGCGCAACCGCGCTCGCGTCGTTTGCGGAGGGATGTCGACTGCGGCGTCGATGTCGGCGTCGACGCACATCCGCTCGATCATGCCTCGATCCTGCAACTTGTAGAACGGGCTGCGCTCGCGAGAGATGTCGTGGTACTGGAGATCGAGCAGTTGCACGCGAGGATGGCCGAGCGGCAGTTCGTGGCGGGTGCGGAAGGCGTCGAGCAATCGGTACTTGATCACCCAGTCCACTTCGCGATCGAGTTTCAACGGATCGTTCTCGATCGTGGTGATGCAGTGCTCCCACATCTCCAGCGCACGCTGCTCGAGCGTCGGGAATCCCTTGGTGTCGGCATAGCGCAGCGCCCGGTCGAGGTATTCACGCTGGATGTCGAGGGCACTGACCTCGCGACCGTTGGCCAGTCGTACCTTGCGGCGGCACGTCATGTCGTGGCTGATGTCGCGGATGGCCCGGATCGGGTTCTCCAGCGTCATGTCGCGCAACACGACCGAGGGATCCTCGAGCATGCGGAGCATGCACGCGGCCGAGCCGACCTTGACGAACGTCGAGTACTCGCTCATGTTGGAATCGCCGACGATGACGTGCAGCCGCCGGTACCGCTCGGCGTCGGCGTGGGGCTCGTCTCGGGTGTTGATGATCGGTCGACTGCGGGTCGTCGCCGAGCTGACGCCTTCCCAGATGTGCTCGGCGCGCTGGGCGATCGAGTACATCGGCCCGCGTGCCGTCTGCAGCACCTTGCCCGACCCGGTGAAGATCTGCCGGCTGACGAGGAACGGGATCAACACTTCGGCGTAGTGGCCGAGGTCGTCGGCACGCCTGGTGAGGTAGTTCTCGTGGCAGCCGTAGCTGTTGCCCGCCGAATCGGTGTTGTTCTTGAAGAGGTAGATCGTGCCGCGGATACCTTCTTCACGCAGGCGCTGCTCGGCCGAGACCAGCAGGCTTTCGAGGATCCGTTCGCCGGCCTTGTCATGTACGACGAGGTCGTACAGCGAGTCGCATTCCGGTGTCGCGTACTCGGGGTGCGAACCGACGTCGAGGTACAACCGGGCGCCGTTCTGCAGGAACACGTTGCTGCTTCGCCCCCACGACACCACCCGACGGAAGAGGTAACGGGCGACCTCGTCGGGGCTCAACCGCCGTTGACCGCGCAGCGTACAGGTGACGCCGTATTCGTTCTCGAGGCCGTAGATGCGGCGCTCCATGAGCGCAACGTAGCGCGATGCGACGCGGATTGCTCGCCTATCCGGCCACGTGTCGAAATCGCAACACGGTGCCCGGCCGGGCTTGGACGACATTGGGCAGGTGGTACGGCTCGACCACGGCAATCACGGGGTAGCCGCCGGTCACCGGATGGTCGGCAAGCATCACGATCGGCTGGCCATCGGGCGGCACCTGAATCGCCCCTTCCACCAGCCCTTCGCTGAGAAGTTCGCGGATCTCCACTCGCTCGAGTGCCGGCCCGCCGAGACGGGCTCCGACCCGATTGCCCGACGGGCTCACGGTGTACGCCTGCGTGGTGAGCATCTTCCACGCTTCGGCGGTGAACCAGTCGCGCCGCGGCCCGTCGGACAGATGGATGAGCGTGGTCAGGGGCGCGACGATACCGAGATCGGTGGTGATCGGTGACCTCGGGTCCGACCCGAAGGCAACCCGCATCCCGGCCGTCAGCGTCGGCCCGAGCCCCGCCAAGGTGTCGAAGCTGCGCGAACCGAGCACCGGCTCGATGTCGAGACCACCGCGTACGGCGACGTAGTAGCGCATGCCCGTCTCGGGTGCGCGCAGGGTGACCTCGGCCCCCGCCGGAAGGTGCTCGACGCCATTCACCGCCATCGGTCGACCGTGACGCACGTCGATCACTCCGTAGGCACCGGTCACGGCCACCACCGCCGGTTGAAGGAGGCGTACGCAAAGACCACCACACGTTTCGATGGTCGCCGCCGACTCTTCGTTGCCCACCAAGCGATTCGCCAGCCGATGCGAGTGACCATCTGCCGCACCGCTGCGGCCGACGCCGAGATGCGACAGCCCGAGCCTCCCGAGGTCCTGGAACGAGCTGCCGATTCCCTGGTTGACGATCTCGATCATGTGCGCACGAATCGCACACGGTCTCCGGCCATCACCAAGGCCGGCTTCCCTCGGTCGACGTCGAACATCCGCTCGTCGGTGTGACCGAGCAGATGCCATCCCCCGGGACTGACCGTGGGATACACACCGGTGAACTCGTTGGCGATCGCCACTGATCCAGCGGCGACGGACGTGCGCGGCGTCGATCGACGAGGCAGCCGCAACGAGTCAGGCAACCCA
>JANPOJ010000711.1:0-13947 GCA_031427935.1 Ilumatobacteraceae bacterium
CGTCGACGTCGCTGGTCAGCATCGAGTTCGGTCCTGACGTCACGCTCGTCGGAGCGGTCGTGTTTGCCGGCGGTGCCCTGCTGAGCGCCCTCGGGCGCCCAGCCCGCGCCCAGCCCCTCCCGAATCGTCAGTGACGATACGAATCCTTCCACCGAGCGATCTGGGCGCCACGCTCGAGCTGTGAGGCAGGTAGCGGAAAACCTTGGCGCCCAGATCGGTTGGCGGGGCGACGCCGGGTTTCGTCACTGACGATTCACGAGGGTTCGCGGGCGAGCTAGGTCTTCCAGGCGCCGCGGGATTCGAGCACGTCGCGGAGCACGACTGGGCGGTCGGTCATGATGCCGTCGACACCGAGGTCGAGCAGGCGGTTCATCTCCGCGAGATCGTCGATCGTCCACACGTGGACCTGCAGCCCCAGACGATGAGAACGCTCGATGAACGCCTTGTTGACCACGGTCAACGGTCCTTGCTTGACCGGTACCTGCGCGGCGAGGCCGGGGGGATTGCGCAGCAGCCCGAACCGGAGCAGCGCCAGCTCGACCGGGCCGAGGGAACTGCACAGGTCGGCGCCGAGTGCCTTGCGCAGCCGCCGCAACCGGCTATCGCTGAACGCGGCGACGCAGACGCGTGCCAAGGAGTTGGTGCGGCGCAGCGAGGCGATCAGGGCGTCGACCGCGGCATTCGACTTGCAGTCGATGTTGAACCTGGCATCTGGCCAGGCGCCCAACAGATCCTCCATCAGAGGAATCGGAGCCTTGCCGTCGACGCGGGCCAGTGACACCTCGGACCATGGCAGGTCGCTGATCTTGCCCGGGCGGCCGCAGGTCCGCTGTAGGTCGTTGTCGTGGAACGCAGTCAACACACCGTCGGCCGTCACCTGTACATCCGTCTCGAGGTAGCGATAGCCCAGGCCGATCGCGTATTCGAAGGCCTCCATCGTGTTCTCCGGTGCGTCACTGGCGCCGCCGCGATGGGCGAATGGAAGCGGGCCATTCCAATCGAGGAACGGATGACGAGGGGTGCTCATGGGGCAAGTATCGTCGGCGACATGGCTCAAACGATCACTGTTCGCTCACCGTACGACGATTCGGTCATCGGCGAGATCCCGGCCCAGACGGCCGACGATGTGGCGGCCGCAGTCGCCATCGCAAAGGCCGCGCTGAAGACACCCCTTCCGTTGTGGAAGCGGGCTGCCATCCTCGACAAGGCGGCGCAGTTGCTGACCGAGCGCCGCGACGAGTTCGCGATCATCATTGCCAAGGAAGCGGCCAAGCCGATCAAGACCGCTCGCGCCGAGGCCGAACGCGCCGTGGGGACGTTCCTCTTCGCCGCTGCGGAGGCCCGCAAGTTGGCGGGGGAGATGATCCCGCTCGACGCACTGTCGGCCGGCGAGGGCAAGTTGGGCTTCACGCTGCGCGTGCCGATCGGGGTGGTCGGCGCGATCGCTCCGTTCAACTTCCCTCTGAACCTCGTCGCCCACAAACTGGCGCCGGCCATCGCGGCCGGTTGTCCCGTCGTGCTCAAGCCGGCCAGCCAGACACCGTTCAGCTCCATCGCCTTGGCCAAGTTGCTGGTCGATGAATGCGGCTTGCCTGCTGAATACCTCCACGTGGTGACCGGAGGAGGAAGCACGGTCGGCAACGCCATCGTCGACCATCCCGACATCGCACTGATCACCTTCACCGGTTCGCCCGAAGTCGGTTGGGGCATCCGCTCGCGTGCGCCACGCAAGCGGGTCGGCCTCGAACTGGGCAACAACGCCCCCGTGATCATCGAGCCCGACGGCGACTGGAAGACGGCAGCGGCGAAGATCAAGATCGCTGGCTTCAGCCACGCCGGTCAGAGCTGCATCTCGACCCAGCGCATCTACATCCACACCTCGATCGCCGACGACTTCACCGCCGCGCTGGTCGATCACGTCAATGCCCTTGTCGTCGGCGACCCGCTCGATGAGGCCACCGATGTCTCGGCACTGATCTCCACGGGCGAGCGCGACCGGGTCGTCTCGTGGGTCGCCGAGGCCGAGGCCGCCGGTGCCAAGGTGTTGACAGGCGGTGCGCTGAACGACGATGGAGTGCTGCGCCCAACGGTCATCACCAACGCCAAGCCGGACATGAAGGTGTGCTCGAAGGAAGTCTTCGGGCCGGTCGTTGCAATCGCCACCTACGACAACCTCGACGATGCGTTCGCGCTGGCCAATGACTCCGCGTTCGGGTTGCAGGCGGCAATCTTCACCACCGACATCAGCAAGGCGCTGAGGGCCATCCACACGCTCGACTACGGCGGCGTGCTGGTCAACGAGGTGCCCACGTGGCGCGCCGACCAGCAGCCATATGGCGGCTTGCGCGACAGCGGTAACACACGAGAAGGCCCGGCGTATTCGGTGAAGGAGATGACCGAGATCAAGATGGTCGTGCTCGGCGGATGATGCGTTGGGGGGTGTTCGGCGGCTCCAGCCGCATCTACCAGGGCTCGTTGAAGCCGGCGTTCGCGCTGATCGGCCACCAGGTGATGGATGCGCCGAGCCGGAACGGTGACGACTTCTCGTCATACGACGAGATGCTCGCCCGCGACGACGTCGACGCCGTGTACAACCCGCTGCCCAACCACCTGCACGCCGAGTGGAGCCACCGCGCCCTCGATGCGGGCAAGCACGTGCTGTGCGAGAAGCCGCTGACTCTGTCGCCGGCGGAGAGCGAGGAGCTGTTCGACCACGCCAAGTCCGCAGGGCTCACGATCCTCGAGGCGTACATGTGGCCGCACCATCCACGGGCGCGTGCGCTGCTCAGGCTCGCTGCGGATGGTTCCCTCGGCAGGTTGCAGTTCGGCCGGTCGTCGTTCAGCTATCCGATGGACATGGGCGCAGGGGATCACCGCATCGATCCCCGCGGGGCCGGCGCGCTCTTCGACATCGGCATCTACTGCATCGCTCCGTTCCTCTTGATGGCCAACCGAGAGCCGGTTGGATTGGCAGCCGCTGCAGCGCGAAACGACCTCGACGTCGATGTAGCGATGAGCGGTTGGATCGATTGGGGCGAGGGCTTCAGCAGCACGTTCGACGTATCGTTCGACGCTCCGGTCCGCAAGCAGATCGCGCTCTCAGCAAGCAACGGCCTCGTCAACGTTCCGGGCCTTCACGTGCCCGGACCGGAGGAGCCGAGCGAGCTGCAGGTCGAGCGCCGCGACGGCTCGATCGATGTCATCGAATGCGCAGGAGCAAACGCGTATGGCGAGATGGTGCAGCACTTCGAGGCGGTCGTGGCCGGCGAGGCCGAGCCGATCTTCGGTCGTCAGGAGAGCATGCGATTGGCGATCATCTTCGACGAGCTGCATCGACTGACCACCCCGTAGCAAGTTCTAGATCGATCGACCGGCGGCCTTCCAATACTCGTCCTTCAACAGACGCTTGTAGAGCTTGCCGGTGGGGTGCCTCGGTAGCTCGTCGCGGAAGTCGATCGAACGCGGGCACTTGATGTCGGTGAGCTGAGATCGGCAGTACGCCATCAACTCCTTCGCCAGCGCCGTCGCCTCGGCCTCCGACGCCGGCATCGACACCGGCTGCACGACCGCTTTGACCTCTTCGCCGAACTCGTCGTTGGGCACCCCGAACACGGCAACGTCGATCACCTTCGGGTGCGTCACCAACACGTTCTCAGCCTCTTGCGGATAGACGTTCACACCTCCAGTGATCACCATGTACGCCTTGCGATCGGTGAGGTACAGGTAGTTGTCGTCGTCGAGATAGCCGACATCACCCAGCGTGCTCCAACCCTGCGCGTGTCGTGACGACGAGGTCTTCTCCGCATCGTTGTGGTACTCGAACGTCGCGCCACCCTCGAAGTACACGGTGCCCGACTGACCACGCGGTAGCTCGGCGCCGTCGTCGCCACAGATGTGCACGACGCAGTTGATCGGCGTGCCGACCGTGCCCGAGTGCGCCAGCCACATCTCACTGTTGCAGTAGACGAACCCGTTGCCCTCGGTGCCTGCGTAGTACTCGTGCAGTACGGGACCGAACCACTCGATCATCTGTTGTTTGATCGGGATCGGGCACGGGGCAGCGGCGTGGATCACGTAGCGCAGCGTCGACACGTCGTACTTGGCGCGGACCTCGGGATCGAGCTTCAGCAGCCGCACGAACATGGTCGGCACAACCTGGGTCGTGGTGACGTGGTATCGCTCGATCAGTTGCAGATACCACTCCGGGTCGAAGTGCTCCATCGCCACGACTGTCGCGCCCAGAGCTTGCGCACCCATGCAGAATCGCAGCGGAGCGGCATGGTAGAAGGGCGCGGGGGAGAGGTAGACGCTGTCACCGGTGGTGCCGAACAGGATCTGCAGCAGCGGGGCGACTCCGCCCGGCGTAGCTTCCAACGGGGTGCTGGCGAACTCTCGGGTCACGCCCTTCGGTCGACCGGTCGTGCCCGACGAATAGAGCATGTCGGTGCCGGCGATGCGAACCTCATCGAGTGGTTCGGAGAGCTGCGAACCGACCGCCGCCTCGTACGAGTCGTAGCCGGGGATCGTCCCGTCGACCATCAACCGCGCAGCAACGTCGGGCGTGTCAGTGACGATCTCTGCCGCCTGGTCCGCCTTGTACTTCGACGTGATGAACACCTTGGCGCCGCAGTCGTTGACGACGTACCGCAACTCGCTGCCGGTCAGCCGGCTCGAGCACGCGGTGTAGACCGCGCCGGCGTAGTGACAGCCCCAGACGATTTCGAAGTATCGGTCATGGTTCTCCATGCAGATCGCCACGTGGTCACCCGGCTGAACGCCCACGGCGCGCAGCACGCGACTCAGCCTGTTGGCTGCGGCATCGAGCTCGGCAAAGGTCTGGGTGAAACCAGAGCCGGCCATGATCAGCGCCGGTTTGTCTGGTTGCGATGCGATGAATGCTCCCGGGTACACGCCGGCGAAGGTAGCCGAGCAGCGTCGGGCCGGCGGTACCTTGCACGGATGGACTCGGCGGGTAACGGCAGAGCGGGCATGGAGGCTGCCGCGGCGCGTTTCACCGATCTCGTCAACACCGCATCGGTCGATCGGCACCTCGACCTGCTCTGTGCCCTGGTGGCCGCCGCGCTCGACCAGTCGGCCGACGTCGGGTCGATGATCATCGGCCTCGACGACGTTGCCGCGTTGTGCCCGCCATCGTTCGACGGAATCGTCGACACGCTCTTCGCCTCCGGCATGTTCACCGGCGACGGCGACGACTACCACCATCCCCGCAACTCGCTGCTCAATGAGGTGTTGGCCCGACGAGCCGGCATGCCCATCACGCTCAGCGTCGTCGCCATCGAGGTCGGTAAGCGGCTGAACGTGCCGATTCGCGGTGTCGGGCTGCCCGGCCACTTCGTGATCCGCGACAAAGAGTCCGGCACGTTCGCCGACCCGTACGGGCACGGCGTGCGGTACGACCAGGCGGGGATGATCGCGTCGTGGCAGCGACGGACGGGCGGCGAGTCCACCTTTCGACCGTCGATGATGACGCCGACGGGCGCCCGCGAGATCGGCTTGCGCATCCTCAACAACCTCAAGCACAGCCTCATGACCAGGGACGAGCCGATTCTCCTCGCTCGCCTGGCGCGGTTGCGCGCCGCATATCCCGAGCTGGTCGCCGAGAGCGCCCAGCACCGCCGTTGGCTGCGACACTTCAACTGATGATCGACCCTACGATCAAGCGCAGCCTCGGGCAGATGATGAAAGGGGTGCAGGTCGTCGGCGCCCATCACGACGGCGTGACGCGGGCGTATTGCAGCCACTGGGTGTGCCAGGTCAGCTTCGAGGAGCCGATCGTGATGGCCAGTGTGTCGCCGAAGCACGACACGCATCCGCTGATGGTGGGGAGTGGAGAGTTCGCCGTCAGCATCCTCGCCGGCGATCAGGTCGATGTCGGCCAGTACTTCTCGTACCCCGGGCGTAGGTTCCGCTACATCATCGACGACTATCTCGAGTCGATTCCCGGCACGCAGGTGCCCGTCGTCCGCAACTGCATCGCCTGGCTGCGTTGCACGACCTTCGAGGTCAAACCCATGGTCGACCACGACCTGTTCTTCGCTCGCATCGTCGAGGTCGGCGCGGGCCGGTTGAAGGAGCCGCCGCTGCTCTACAGCAGCAGGCTCGGCTGGCGCGTCACCGGCGACCGGGCACGCGAACCCGGCCGCAGCATCCGTGACGAGTTGCTGGAGCGTCTCGCAGCCGCTGGATTCGATGCGCCTGACGACTCCGACGGGGCCGACGCATAGACCCGGCTCTGCGGTAGTTGTACTGGACCAGTATCGTTGGCAGCATGACGGCTACCGAGATTCAGACGCGTGATGACGAGGGGATCGTCGACGACCTCGCCTCCCAGTTGCTCGCCGAATGCGATCCGAAGACCCACGACTCGACCACGTTCCTGGGCGCCCAGTTCGACAAGGGACTGGCGTGGGTGCACTTCCCCGTCGGCAACGGCGGCCTCGGCCTCAACCCCAAGCTCCAGAAGACCGTCAACGAGCGGCTGTCGGCCGCCGGCGCGCCGAACGCGTACTACCGAAATCCGATCGGTTACGGCATGTGCGGGCCCACCGTGGTTGCATGGGGGAGCGAGGAGCAGAAGCAGCGCTACCTGCGGCCGTTGTTCACCGGCGAAGAGATCTGGTGCCAGTTGTTCAGCGAGCCGGGCGCCGGTTCCGACTTCGCCGGGTTGGCGTCGAAGGGCGTCCGCGACGGCGACGAGTGGATCGTCAACGGTCAGAAGGTGTGGACGACGCTGGCCCACCTCTCACGTTTCGGACTGCTGGTCGTGCGCACCGACGCCGAAGCAGTGAAGCACGCCGGCCTCGCCGCGTTCGTCGTCGACATGCACGCGCCGGGTGTGCAGGTTCTTCCGCTCCGGCAGATGACTGGCGAGGCGGAGTTCAACGAAGTGTTCTTCACCGATGTCCGCATCGCCGACTCCGAGATGCTCGGCAAGCCCGGCGACGGGTGGCGGGTTTCGTTGACCACGTTGATGAACGAGCGGGTATCGATCGGCGGCACGATGCCGGCAAAGGGGTCCGGCACGATCCAGGCCCTCACCTCGACCTGGGCCGGCCTTCCGGCCGAGCGCAAGAATGCCTCCGACCTCGACGAAGTGATGAAGCTGTGGTCACGTGCCGAGGTGCTACGGCTCACCAACGTGCGAGCCAACCAGAATCGCAAGATGGGCGATCCGGGGCCAGAGGGCTCGATCGCCAAGATGGCGTTTGCCGACCTCAACAAAGACATCTACGCCAAGGTCATCGACCTGATGGGTGCTGACGGCATGCTCTACGGCAGCTATGAGATGGTTCGCCCGGAGACGGCCATGGCGTTCGAGAACATGCAGAAGGCATTTCTCCGCAGCCGGGCCAACTCGATCGAGGGTGGCACGACCGAGGTCATGAAGAACATCCTCGGCGAACGGATCCTCGGCCTACCCGGCGACGTCCGCGTCGATCGCGAAGTTCCGTGGAGCCAGATCCCGCGCAACTAGCGCCGCCCAGCGGCGTTGGGCCAACGTCGCCCTCGTCATCGACCGAACACCGGAAACAACCCGAAGCCCAATCTCGAACACGACGTCGCACGCTCGAATCGCAGCCGTGTTCTGGAGCGCTCGATCTGCTCGGTTCGCATATCTCCGAGGAGGCGCGTATCGGGCAGTTCGGTGCGCTGGACCGTCGGAGACCGCTGGCACCGAAATGGGCGTCGACGGCCCATTGCGCGCCCCGCGTTGCCTGGCTCCTCGATCAGCGTGAGCGCACAAAGACGCGGAGCGTGTGTGCGCGCACACGGAAACGCCGACTCACGCAGCCCGCCCCGATTGCCCGGTCCGGCGCGCCGGCGCAAGTGCCTCGACCGGCGCCGAGCGGTAGATAGGTGCGAGTTCGCCTCATCACCATGGCAGAACCGAGCGGCGGTACTCTTGCGAAATGCGGCCTCTTCGGTACTCCATCAACGTCACATTGGACGGGTGCTGCGATCATCGTGCAATCCCAGCGGACGAAGACGTGCATCGTCACGCGGCCGAGAACCTCAATCAGGCCGATGCCCTTCTCCTTGGCCGGGTGACGTACGAGATCATGGAGTCAGCATGGCGGCCGCCGGCGCCGACGGGAACGAGACCTGATTGGATGGAACACTTCGCCCAGACGATCAACGCGGCAAAGAAGTACGTCGTGTCGAGCACCCTGGAGCAGGTCGATTGGAACGCGGAACTCGTGCGCGGGGATCTGGGCAAGGCCGTTCAGCAACTCAAGCGGGAGTCGGGCAAGGGACTGTTCGTAGGAGGTGTGATGCTGCCACTTGCGTTGACGGAGCTGGGATTGATCGATGAGTACGAGTTCGTCGTGCATCCCAGGCTCGCAGGCCACGGGCCGACGTTGTTCGCCGGGCTATCGAAGCATGTCGACTTGAAGCCCGTGAGCCGGCTGGAGTTCGGCTCGGGGGCAGTGGCGATGCGGTACCAGCCGAGCAGGTAGCCAAGGACCAGTTCGCGGACTGCGAAGTGCGCCCTTGTCCGTGGTCACGCTGACCACCGTGACACGAACGATTTGGCAGCGCGAATCGGAGGCGGCCCAGCCGCGCCGGAGCTCACTGGGCAATCGGCGCTACCGAGAAGATCTGGGCGCCACTCATTGTTCCGCAGCAGCTGGAACCCGCTGGCGTGGCACCCAGATCTTCGGTCCGTCAGCGAGCGACATTCCCGATCCGAACTGTCGATCTGATCGCGTTGGGAGACACGCGATCCGCACGCTTCGTGCGCTCCGAAACGACGGGAGCCGAACGAACGACATCGCAGGACGAGCCGGACCGCACAGAACGAAGCGCGTCTGGCGCATGTCGGATCGGACCATCTCACCGGTCAGGGTGCCGCCGACCGCGGCGCGTCGATGATCATCACCGAGTGGCGCGAACCACCTTGACGGGGCGGTCGGCCATCGAGGTGTTGGAACCCTCGACGCTGGCGAAGCCTGCTGCGATCAGCTTCGCTGCCATGGCCGCAGGGTCGATCTTGGTGAAGTGGCGATCTCGATGTGCCCGTCGCTCCTGCGTACGCGAACACGCAGGGTGTGCTGGCGCGTCGAAGTCCTCGTCGACCAGCAGGAGTCGCCCACCCGGTCGCAGCACCCTCGCCAGTTCGAGGATCGCCGCATCCAGATTCGTCCAATGGTGCATCGTGTTCACCGTCCACACAGCGTCGATGCTGTGGTCGTCGGCGGGGATGCGCTCGGCGGAACCGTCGGCTACGCGGATGGCGCTGCGGGCGCGCTGACCGAGTCGGCGCGCAGCGAGTATGCGGCGCATGAATCGCGTCGGGTCCACCGCCAGCACCGAAGCACCGGCCTTCGCCGCGAGCACGGTGGCTGGGCCCATGCCGGCGCCGACATCCACAACACATTCACCCGGCCGTGGCGAGATGGCGCGAACCACCTCGCGGCTGACCGATGACCTCCACATCTTCGGAAACATCTTCATGTAGCGCACGAAGCCGCGCATCCGACGGTCCTGCTCATGGCCGTGCCCGACGTGACACTGCGAACTCATCACAGCATTGTGGCGCGCCCGGCGTTGCATCGCCCGGGATTCGTGATCGCACGTCGTGTCGTACGGTAGCTGTCGTGCTCGAGAACTATTCCGTCGCCGCCCGGCGTGTCGTTTCACTGGCGACGATGGAAGCGGGGAGGCTCGATCATTCACGAGTTGGCACCGAGCATCTGCTTCTCGGGTTGCTCTCGGACGACGATGGAGAGCCGGGAGACGTGCTACGCGCCGCCGGTGCAACGCTCGCGGCTGCGCGCCACAAGGTGGTCGAAGCGTTGGGAACAGGTACTGGATCACCGAACAGCGAGGCGATGCCATTCACGCCCCGGGCCGAGCGCGCGCTCGAACGAGCAGGCCGGTTCTCGCGCAAAGACCAACAGCCACAGGTGACCTCCGAGCACGTTCTGCTCGGCGTGCTCGACGTCGAAGGCTTGGCCTGTCAGGTGCTCCGAGGGCTCGGCGTCGACATCACTCAACTTCGCGACGCGCTCGTCCCTCGCGCTGCGAGTCCTGTAGCGCTCGTCGACGACCAGCCTTCGGTCGAGGTGGTGCGGCCCAGCTGCCCACACTGCCATGCACCACTCGATGAAACGTTGAGCGAGACGCTGGTTCTCGCGCGACGCGAGGGCGAGCCGCCGTCGAAGTTCAGTGTCGCCTATTGCGCGACGTGCAGTACGACACTTGGGGTCGCGCGGCCGGAGTCGTGAGGCCGGTCGCCGGAGACGTGGTCAGTGGCCGGTGCGCAGCAGGATTCCCAAGAACAGCGCCGCCAGCGAGCACAGGAGACCCAGCGCGCCACCGAGTGCCAGAACCAGCTTGGTCTTGCCCAGCGAGTGGATCAGCACGAACACCGCCGCCGCCACTGCGACCGTGATCTTGACGAACACCGTGACCTGATAGGCGGTGGTGGTGTTGCCCAGATCGATCTCGGTCAGGTTCCAGATCCCGGTGATCACCAGTACGCCGAACGCCGGCCACGCCAGTCGGGCGAACGCCCGGGCGACGGCGCGCGGCGCTTCCGCCGATTGCTTGCGGACCGTGCCGACCAGGCCGGCCAATGCGATCTGGCCCCCGACCCACACAGTGGCGGCGAGCACGTGGAGGAACAGGCGGATCGTGGTGGCAGTGGGGGAGAGCACGAGCGGAGGTTACGAAACGCGCAACGCTGCCAGCACATCGCTGGCAGCGAACTCGTGATCGTTCATCGTCGCCGATTGAATGACCGACCCGCCGAGCAGTGCGGCGGCGGCGGCGCCGATAGCTGCTTGCAACTCCCTGATGTTGCGCGGCGGCGGGAAGTACTCGTCTTCGTCGGTGACCTTCACCGGCTCGACGCCATGGCGAGGGTTGAGGTAGCGGAGGATCTCGTCGACCAGCTCCTCAGGCGCAGAGGCGCCGGCAGTGACACCGACCGTCCCGTGCAAGGTGTTGGGGAGCTCACCGGCATGGTTGACGCGGAACACCTGCGGGCAGCCCGCCTCGATCGCCAGCTTCTCGAGGGCACGCGTGTTGGAGGAGTTCGAGGAGCCGATGACCACGATGGCATCACACTTCGACGCCATCGCCATCAGCGCCGATTGTCGGTTCGTGGTCGCGAAGCACAGGTCGCTGCGGCCAGGTGTCCACGCGCCGGGGTACTTCGCCGTGACCGCATCGGCCACCCCGGACCAATCGCGGTGCGACAGCGTGGTCTGGGCCAGCAGAGCAACCGGCTGATCGAACTGCGGCAACGCATCGACCTCGGCCACGCTCTCGACGCGGCTGATCGACAGCGGCGCAACCGCCATCGTGCCGACGGCTTCCTCGTGACCCTCGTGGCCGACGTAGACGATGCGGAAGCCCTTCTTGGCGCGGACCTTGACCTCGTGGTGCACCTTGGTCACAAGAGGGCACACCGAATCGACCACGTAGCTGCCGCGAGCTCGTGCTGCAGCGACGACCTCGGGGGCGGAGCCGTGGGCGGAGAGCATGATCGGCGAGCCGGCCGGCACGTCGGCGATGTCGTCGACGAAGACGACTCCCTGCTCCACGAATCGGTCGACGACGATCTTGTTGTGCACGATCTCGTGGTAGCAGTAGACGGGCGCCTCGAACGTGCGAACCATCCACGCCAGGGCCTTGATCGCCATCTCCACACCGGCGCAAAACCCCCGTGGTTCGGCCAACAGAACCCGATCGACGTCCACGCTCGCAGGCTACCCGGGGCCTGCCGCCGATAGCCTGGGTGCCCATGTCCGCACCGGTGGTTGTCAGCGTCGCGCCTGGGTCCGCCGCTGAGCGGGCCGGCTTGTGCGCGGGCGACGAGGTGGTGACGATCAACGGAATCGTGCCTCGCGACATCATCGAATGGCGCTTCGCGGCTGACGAGGCCGAGGTCGAGATCGAGTTGTTGCGCGGCGGATTGCAGTCGTCACTCGAGATCACCAAGCGTGCCGGCGAGCCGCTGGGGGCCGAGGTCTCGAGCGCCGTCTTCGACCGTGTGCGCACCTGCGACAACCACTGCGAGTTCTGCTTCATCTACCAACTGCCGTCGGGCATGCGCCGCAGCCTGTATCTCAAAGACGACGACTATCGCCTCAGTTTCCTGTACGGCAACTTCACCACGCTGACCCGCTTCACCGAGGCCGACCTCGAACGGGTGATCACCGAGCGGCTCTCGCCGTTGAACGTCAGCATTCACGCCACCGACCCCGATGTGCGGGCGCGCATGTTGAAGAACCCGCGCGGCGGGATGAGCCTGCGATGGTTGCGCGCCTTGCTCGACAACGGCATCGTCGTGCGCGGCCAGGTCGTGCTGTGCCCCGGCGTGAACGACGGCGAGATCTTCGACCGCACGATGGCCGGTGTGCTCGACGAGTACTCCGAGCTCGAGTCGGTCGCGGTCGTACCGCTCGGTCTCAGCAAGTTCAACAACGAGCCCGCCATGCGGTTGCACACACGCGACGAGGCCGCGGCGATGATCGATGCCATCGAGGACTGGCAAGAGGTCTTCCGGCACACCCTCGGTCACCGGATGGTGTTCGCCGCCGACGAGTACTACCTCATGGCCGATCGACCATTCCCCGGCGAACACACCTACGAAGACTTCTCGATGCACGAAGACGGCATCGGCATGGCCCGCACGTTCGAGATGGAGTTCAACGGACGGGTCCCCGAACCCACCGGGCCGCAGGCCGGGTTCTTCGCCGCCGTCGACGCGCCCGCGCCGCCCAACCCTGCGGCGTACACCGGCCTGCGATCACGGGCCTGTGGCACGGACGGCACCGATGGCACGACGTTGCGGCTCGGCGCCCGACGCGGTGCGCCGATCGGGATTCTCACCGGTGAGTTCGGGTCGAGGGTGATCTCGCCGCTCGTCGCGACGTTGATGCGTCCTGACATCAGGGTCATCCCCGTGACGAACGAGTTCTTCGGTGGCAACACCGCGGTCACCGGCCTGATGGTCGGTCACGATCTGCAACGCGTGCTGGCCGGCGAGCCCGAAGGGCATCGCTACCTGCTGCCCGACGTATGCCTGTCGGAAGGTCGGTTCCTCGACGGCACCACCATCGACGAACTGCCGCGACCGGTCGAGGTCATCGCCACCGACGGCATCTCACTACGCAAAGCCTTGGAGCCCTCATCATGACGTTGCCCACTGTTGTCATCGTCGGGCGTCCCAACGTCGGTAAGAGCACCCTCTTCAACCGGATCATCGGCGAGCAGGTCGCCATCGTGGAAGACCGCCCGGGGGTGACGCGCGACCGCAACGAGACCGAAGCCGATTGGCTCGGTGTGCACTTCATGCTGGTCGACACCGGCGGCTGGCTGGCTGCCAGGCGGTAACGATCTCGATGCCAAGGTCAGTCGCCAGGTCGAGGCTGCGGTCAAGACCGCTGACGTGGTGCTGTTCCTGGTCGACGCGACGACCGGGGTCACCGAGGACGACGAGGCGTTGGCCAACTGGCTGCGACGGATCAAGGCGCCCGTGCTGCTGGTGACCAACAAGGCCGACAACGAACGCCGCGAGAACGACCGGTGGGAGTTCCTGGCTCTCGGCGCCGGCGACCCGTATCCGGTCAGTGCTTTGCACGGCCGCCGCGCCGGCGACCTGCTCGATGAGGTCATCTCGTTGTTGCCGACGGTCGAGGACGGTAACTCCGAGATTGGTGTCGATCTCGAAGACGCGACGGAGTTGTGGAAGGCGGGCGACACGCCGCCGCCACGCGTCGCCATCGTCGGACGCCCCAACGTCGGCAAGAGCACACTGTTCAACCGGTTGGTCGGCGAGGATCGCTCGGTCGTGCACGACATGGCCGGCACCACTCGCGACTCCATCGACACACTGGTCGAGACGCCAGACGGACCGATCGTGTTCGTCGACACCGCCGGTATGCGTCGTCGCAGCAGAGTCGACGACTCGGC
>JANPOJ010000712.1:0-9681 GCA_031427935.1 Ilumatobacteraceae bacterium
TCCTGCTCGTCGAACCGCGACGAGAACGGATGATCGGCTCGCGTGCCGTCGACCGTGTAGTGATCGCGGCACACGGTGTGCAGCCCCTTGGCGCCGACGGGGACCGAGAAGCACAACGCATACGCCGGGTCGGCATCCTTCGGCAACGGGTGCGCGGGGTAGACGAAGTTCTCGTCGGCGAACGGCCCGAGCGTGCCGAGGATCTTCGAGCCGCTGACCACGATGCCGTCGTCGGTGCGCCGCACGATGCGTGGTGTCAGTTCGGCGTTGATCCCTTCGACATCACCGACCGCTTTGTCGATCACCGGGTTGATGATCGTGTGGGTCAGCGAGAGGTCGCGGAGGGCGACATCGCGTTGGAACGCGGCAAGAGCGGCCCCGGCGCGTGTATCGCCGTTCTTCTCGAACAAGCTGCGCTGGGCCACGAAGCCGGCAACGGTGACGTTGACGTAGTCCGGTGTGCGGCCGAGCATGCCGATCGAGTAGCGGGCCAGCCGGTCGAGCGCCCGGTGGCGACGCTGCAGGTCGTCGTCGTTGAGCGGGATGATGTGGCTGGCGTTGATCTGCTCGCCGGTCTCGGCGTCTTCCACCAGGCAATCGTCGGCGTGGTCGAGTTGGTAGTCGAAGTACTCGGCCATGCCACGCAGCGACCCGGCGAATCGGGGCTCGTTGACGACGTCGACCCGGCGGCCGTCGAGCCAGACGGTGCGATCGTCTTTCAGTCCCGTGATGTAGTCATGACCGGTGCGCGCTCCCATGGCCGAGCACGGTAGTACGAGTGATCGAGCCAAGCAAGTGCTTTGTTGGTTCTTGGCCATTTGAACCGGAGGTATTTTCAACATCGACAGGACGGGGGACGACATGACACTGGGGCCAGAGCCGACGAACCCGGGGTGGCCGACCCCGGCATCAGCGCCGCCGCCACCGCCGGGCCGGATGCCCGCGCCGGCCACTGGTCACGCCGGAAAGCAGTGGTACCAACGCAAGTTGTTCTGGCTCGCCGCGCTCGTTGCCATCGTCGTCATCTCGGTCGTCGCCAGCGATGCAAGGCATCGGGCGAATGGCACCAAGGGAAGTTTCGACACCGAGGGCTTGATCACCATGCAGGCCGCCGAGATCGGGCAGTACCCACTGTTCCTCGACAACCTCGCCGACCCGACGAACGCGGGGTCCGTCGGCGACAGCGGGTCATGCACCACTGCCCAGGCTGCGGTCTCGGGGATGACCGATCATGCGGGCGGCTGGCCGAGCACTGTGAAGGACCCGTGGGTCAAGGCTCAAGCCGAACTGCAGACAGGCGTCGATGCGTGCATCAAGGGCGACGGCGCGGCGATGGTCGCCGCGTGGAACCTGGGCAGCGCCGATCTGAATGCCGCGGTCGCCGCGTACAAGGCGCTGGGCGACTGTCGCCCCAGCGGCCTCGGGCTCGACTGCGGCTGACTTCGGCAGCATCCAACAGCTTCGGTCGAACCGGGCAGCCCCGGAAGCCGACGTAGCGAAAAGGGGCTGCCCAGTTGCTCGCCAGCTGGCGCCGATCTGTAGTTGTTCCGGTGCTACCTCGTTGCGCACTCCGGCGAATCGGCCGGCACTCCCCGATTCACAATCGCACACTCCCTGGGGAGTGCGCGAGATGGCAGCTATGTACTCACCTCGCGTACGTTCTCAATCTGCGCACCGTCTTTGCAACTGTGGTCGCCAACGTGGCCGCTCGCCAACTGGCAGTAGTGGTAACTCCGAAATCGGTTGTCGACGGGCCAATACCAGCCGCACATTGGAGGATCGCCCGCCCAGCCCGAGCGCGGACCGGCCTTCGCCGACGCTTCGCAGCGCTTGGGGTTTGGGCCGTTCCATGTTCGTCGCGCCACCCGAGCAGAGTGCCCTTGATATGGAGTGCGTTCGCAACCGTCGACCGCCGTTTGAGTGCGGCTGAGCTCAGTCGAACAGGTCGGGGTCGGTCCGGCAGATCTCCTGCCACAGTGGCTGGAAGCTGAACCAACCGGCTGCGGGGAACCCGGTCTGGTCGAACGTGTACTGCGCCATGCTGTGCTCGATCAGCTTCGGCGTGCCGGCGGCCATCGCCATCAACTGCGTGTGGCACGAGCGGTCCATGCTGAGGAACCAGAAGCACGCCTCGTCGACCGTGGTGCCCACGGTGAACAGCCCGTGGTTCTGGTGGATCGCTGCCTTGCCGGTGGGGAACTCGGCGGCCAGCTCCTTGCCGGCGTCGACGTCGAACACGACTGCGCCACCCTGCACAGCGATCACCCGATGGTCGCCGTAGAACGCACATGAATCCTGCGTGATCGGATCGAGCGGGATGCCGAGCGAGGCGAACGCCTTGCCATGCACGCTGTGACTGTGCGCCGCCGAGATCACGTCGGGACGTGCCTGGTGGATCGCCGAGTGGATCACGAACGCAGCGCGATTGACCGGTCGGGTGCCGTACACCACGTCGCCGTGGTGGTTCACGAGCAGCAGGTCGCTGACCCGCACATGGCGGAAGCTCATCCCGAACGGGTTGACCCAGAAGTGGTCGGGGAACTCGGGATCGCGGACCGTGATGTGCCCGGCCACACCTTCGCCGAATCCGACGCGACCGAAGATGCGCAACGCCCCGGCCAGCTTCTGCTTGCGGTGCATGCGCTCGTCCTCGACATTGGCGAACGTGGGCGGGCCTTCCAGGCCGACGGCCTTCGGCGTCAGTTCGATGCCGTCGATCATGCGAACACCAGATTCCGTAATCGTCATGCGCCCACGATACGCCGCGGGTCGTTCGCCGCTGTGGCGGGAGGATCGGGACCGCGTCGTAGAGTCGAAGTATGAACCGCGAGATCATGCCGGCGTCGATCGCCCCACCGGCGGCCAACTACGCCCACGCTGTACTCACTGAGGGCGCGGGTTCGCTGCTGCACGTCAGTGGCGTGGTGGCAACCCGACCCGACGGCACGATCCCCGACGACGTCGCCGATCAGGCCGCGGTCATCTGGTTCAACATCGGCGCCATCCTCGCCGAGGCCGACATGACGCTGGCCGACATCGTCAGCATCACGACCTACGTGGTGGTCGACTTCATGGCCTGCCTACCCGAGGTGATGGCGGCGCGCGATCAGGCGCTGGCCGGCCATCGGGCCGCCAGCACGCTCGTCACCGTTCCGGCGTTGGCCAGGCCGGCGTGGAAGATGGAAGTCGCGGTCATCGCCGCTCGGTAGCAGCGCGCTCTCGTTAGCACGGCCCGGCGGTGGGGTCGTACGCTCGTCGGTGATGAGTGACCACAAGCGCACCGATTCGGGCATCGAGGTCAAGGCGCTCTACGGGCCTGCCGATCTCGCCGGATGGGATCCAGCCGAACAGCTCGGGGAACCGGGCACGCCCCCCTACACGCGCGGTGTGTACCCGACGATGTATCGCACCAAGTTGTGGACGATGCGCCAGTACGCCGGCTTCGGTACGGCGACATCGACCAACGAGCGGTTCAAGTTCTTGCTCAACGCCGGCCAGACCGGTCTCTCGTGCGCGTTCGACCTGCCGACGCAGATGGGCTACGACAGCGATCATCCCCGCGCCGAGGGCGAGGTCGGCAAGGTCGGTGTGGCCATCGACACCATTGCCGACATGCGTCTGCTGCTTGCCGACATCCCCCTCGACACGGCCTCGATGAGCATGACGATCAACTCGACGGGCGCGATCTTGCTGTTGCTCTACGAGTTGGTTGCCGAGGAGCAGGGGGTGGCGGCCAGCGAGATCAGCGGCACGATCCAGAACGACATCTTGAAGGAGTACATCGCCCGCGGCACGTACGTGTACCCGCCACGGCCGAGCATGAGGATCATCACCGACATCTTCGAGTACTGCGCCGCCAACGTCCCGAAGTGGAACACCATCTCGATCTCGGGCTACCACATCCGCGAGGCCGGCAGTACCGCCGTGCAGGAGATCGCGTTCACGATCGCCAACGGCATCGCCTACGTCGAGGCCGCGCTGGCGGCGGGCATGGACATCGATGCGTTTGCGCCTCGTCTCAGCTTCTTCTGGAACGCGCACAACAACTTCTTCGAAGAGGTCGCCAAGTTCCGGGCTGCTCGGCGCATCTGGTACCGCCTGATGAACGAGCGGTTCGGCGCGAAGAAGGAGTCCAGCAAGCTGTTGCGCTTCCACACCCAGACGGGCGGTTCGACATTGACGGCGCAGCAGCCCGAGAACAACGTCGTCCGCGTGGCGATCCAATCGATGGCCGCCGTGATGGGTGGCACGCAGAGCCTGCACACCAATGGCTACGACGAGGCGCTCAGCTTGCCGTCGCAACAGGCTGCGCAGGTCGCGCTACGAACGCAGCAGATCATCGGCTACGAGAGCGGGATCGTCGACACGCCCGACCCCTTGGCCGGCTCGTACTTCGTCGAATCGTTGACCGACGAGGTCGAGCGACTGGCCTGGGAGTACATCGACCGCATCGACGAGATGGGTGGCGCCGTGGCCGGCATCGAAGCCGGCTTCCAGCAGGGTGAGATCGAGCAAGCCGCGTACGAGTACGCCAAGTCGATCGACGACGACGAGCGGGTGATCGTCGGGCTCAACAAGTTCCAGGTCGCCGCCGATGGCGACCCGGCCATCTTCCCCGTCGACCCCGAGTTGGAGCGAGGGCAGAAGGCGTCGCTCGCCGAGTTCAAGGCGGGCCGCGACGCATCGTTGGTCGAGGCTCGCCTCGCCGATGTCACCGCGGCAGCGCAGGGCACACAGAACCTGCTGTACCCGATGAAGGAGGCGCTGCGCGCCAAGGCGACGCTCGGCGAGGTCAGCGATGCCTTGCGCGCCGTCTTCGGGGTGTATCGCGCCGGGTCGTGAGCATGCAGAGTTGGTTGGCCCAGCACGCGGACGTCGAGTGCTGCGACGTGACGACGATCGGTCGGCGCAGCGGCAAGGCGCACGAGATCGAGATCTGGTTCGGCGTCGTTGATGCCACGATGTACCTGATCTCCGGCAATGGCCCCACCGCCGACTGGTATCGCAATGCGTTGGCGAACCCGTGCGTCTCGGTCCGCCTGTCAGGCGAGACGCACGTCGGTGTTGCGCGCGACGTGACGGACTCAGACGAACGTCGCCGCGTCGGCGACGTGATGGGCGCGAAGTATCCCTGGGAGGGTGACCCGTCGATCGGCCTGACCCGGCAGGCGTGGTGCTACGAAGTGCCGCTGCTGGCCATCGATCACTGGGACCTCGATGAATGATGAGGCGCCGTCCGACGCGCTGACCATGCTGGTGTACGCACTCGACGAGATGCGCGAGACCACCACGTTGTTGCCGGTGGCCGAGGTCAGCCGATCGCAGAATCGTCCGTGGTGGCGCAACCTTTTCTGGGGGTTCGCTCGCAGCCGCGCTGAGATCACTGCCGGGCTGGCGGTGCAATACCTCGGCGAGAACATCGACCGCGCCCGAGCCCATTGGCGCGAGGCATTGACGCAGTTGTTAGATCTGCAGAGGGCGCATGCCACGAACAAGGTGGTGATGGCACTGATCGACGACCTGCGCGGCGCCGGCCTCGACACGGTGTTGCCACGGTTGCAGCACGACGCGATCCCGCATCCGATCGCCAAGACCGCGGCACATCTCACCGCGGTGGTCGAAACGATTCGCAGCTGCCAGCGCCTCGCCGTGACCGCCCGCAGCAAGCTGTTGCTGCAACGAATGCGCGACGACTAGGAAGACGCTGCTGCGAGAGCGGCTTTTTCCTCGGCCAAGTCGGCGGCGATGAAGATGATCTGGTCTTCTTGGCCACCGACCAGCTTCTGCTCGCCGCAGCGCATCAACACGTCGGCACCGCTGACGTCGTATTGCTCGGCGGCGCGGAAGGCGTGCTTCAAGAAGCTGGAGTACACGCCGGCGTAGCCCATCACCAAGGCGAGCCGGTCGATGATGCACTCGCCGTCCATCACCGGGCGAACCACGTCTTCGGCAGCGTCCATCAGGGCCAGCACATCGATGCCGGTCGAGATCCCGAGGCGGTCGGCGACAGCCGCGAACACCTCGTTGCGCGTGTTGCCGGCGCCGGCACCGAAGCCGCGCACCGAGCCGTCGATCTGCACTGCGCCCGCACGCACGGCGATCACCGAGTTGGCGACGGCGATCCCCAGGTTGTCGTGACCGTGAAACCCGACCTGGGCGTCGCTGCCCAACTCGGCCACCACTGCCTCGACCCGGTACTGCGCATCTTCCAGGATCATCGCCCCGGCGGAGTCGACGACGTAGACACACTGACAGCCGGCGTCGGCCATGATCCGTGCTTGCTTGGCGATCAGCTCCGGCGGTTGCCCGTGCGCCATCATCAAGAACCCGACCGTCTCCAACCCCAACGAGCGGGCCAGGCCGAAGTGCTGGATGGAGACGTCGGCCTCGGTGCAATGGGTAGCGACACGCACGATCGACAGACCGATGTCGTGGATGAAGCGGATGTCGTCCATCGTGCCGATGCCGGGGACCATCAGAGCCGCGATCTTGGCCTGCTTGGCGGTCTCGACGGCGGCCTTCATCAGCAGCCGTTCGTCGGTCAACGAGAAGCCGTAGTTGAACGACGACCCGCCCAGGCCGTCGCCATGGGTGACCTCGATGACGGGCATGCCGGCCGCGTCGAGCGCGGCGACGATGTCGCGCACCTGCTGCTCGGTGAACTGGTGGTTCTTGGCGTGTGACCCGTCGCGCAGGCAAGTGTCGGTCATGCGCACATCGAGTGTTGGTGAATATGGCATCAGTTGGCTCCCCGCATGTGTGTGGCGATGCGGTTGCCGGTGGCGGCCGCGGCTGCGGTCATGATGTCGAGGTTGCCTGCGTACGGTGGGAAGTAGTCGCCGGCTCCCTCGACCTCGACCAGCACGGCGAGACGTGGCGTGCCATCGCGCGACTCGCCGAACTGTGGCGGCGACTTCAACCGGTAGCCGGGCACGTACTGGGCGACATTGGCGACCGCATCCTCGACCGCCTTGGTGATCAGCACCTCGTCGGCATCGCGTGGCAACTGGCAGAAGATGGTGTCGCGCATGATCAGCGGCGGGTCGGCGGGGTTGAGCACGATGATGGCCTTGCCGCGGCCGGCTCGGCCGACCTCGGCGATCGCTCGCGATGTGGTGCGGGTGAACTCGTCGATGTTGGCGCGCGTGCCGGGCCCCGCAGAGACCGAGGCAACGGTGGCGACGATCTCGGCGTAGTCCACCTCCGTCACGGCGGCGACCGCGTGCACGATCGGGATGGTGGCCTGACCGGCGCACGTGACCATGTTGACGTTCATCGCGTCGAGGTGCTCGTCGATGTTGGCGCTCGGCACCACGAACGGGCCGATCGCCGCAGGCGTGAGGTCGATGGTCCGGATGCCCAACTCCGCATACCGCGGCGCGTTGGCGATGTGCACGTAGGCGCTGGTCGCCTCGAACACGAAGTCGGGTAGCTCGCTCTGGGCGAGCAACCAGTCGACACCATCGGCCGATGCCTCCAACCCGGCTTTGCGGGCGCGCTCCAATCCATCGCTACGCGGGTCGACACCGATCATGTAGCGGGGCTCGATCACCTCGGAGCGCATCAGCTTGTACATCAGGTCGGTACCGATGTTCCCGGAACCGACGATCGCTGCGGTCAGCTTGGCCATCCACGTACTCTGCCCCAACCCGGACCGTCGTGGAAGGCCCGGCGTTCCTATCTGCGGAACGCCGACGTGGCGACACGGTTCAGGCGAAACCGGCCGAGAGCTCGGCGACAACCTCGGCGGCGGTCATGACCCGGTCGACCGACCCGACCGACCGCCCCGCATACAGCGCCATCGCACGGATGTCGCCCGTTGTGTCGCGGTTCGGCGAGCTGGCGCCGAAGCGCACCATCGGCAGCGGCTGGCCGCCAGGTGGCACGGTCTCACCAATCACGTCGCTCGGCGCCGCGGTCGCGGCCTCGATCGATGAACGCAGCACGCGATGCGGTGCGTCAGGCCACCCCACGCCGAACGCCTCGGTCAGCACTGAATCGTCGGTGTCGGCAGCCACGAGAGCGTCGATGTAGACGGGATGCGCGTACGACTCGCTGGTCGCGACGAATCGGGTGCCGACCCGAACTGCGTCGGCGCCCAGAGCCATCGCGGCCCGCACCGCCTCTGCGTTGCCGATCCCGCCGGCTGCCACCACGGGCACGTCGACCGCGGCGCGTACCTCGGCCAGCAGTTGGGCGAGGGGGACGTGGCCGCGCACGTGGCCGCCTGCCTCCATTCCTTGGGCGATCACGTAGCGGCAACCCGCATCGACGGCAGCCTTGGCTTCGTCGACCGAGCCGACCTGCCAACCACAGATCACGCCGGAGGGCACTCGGGCCGGGTCAGGCCACTCGTAGAAGAACTCGATGATCGGTAGTCGCGATGCCACCAGTTCGACGACATCGGCGTGCACGAAATGGGCGATGCACGTGGCACCGACTGGCGCCGTCGTCAGCTTGGCCACCTCGTCGAGGTAGCGCTCGATGACGCTGATGTGCTGACGACCGATACCGATCATCCCGAGTGCGCCGGAATTGGAGACGGCGGCGGCCAGCGTTGCCGTGGCCGTTCCACTCATCCCGGCCTGTTGCAGCGGCAACGTGACCCCAACAAGATCGGTGAAGCGGTTCATGGGCGACAACCTATGCCGCCGCTGATGCGGGTCTTGCCGGCTCATCGCTGAGGGTGATACGAAAGCCCTGTCCTGTATCACTTCAGCGAAGATCCCCACATCACCCGTTTCCTGCCGCACGTGCCGCGCACCAACCCGTCGCACCCGCCGGCGGTGTGGGCCATCGATGCAGCTCACGCACCGTTGTACTGGTTCCCGCGCGACTGCCCGCGGGTCACGATCTGGCCGCGTGACCTCCACGACCGGCCCGAGTTCCGGGCCCGGTTCGCCACCGTCGCGCCACGGTTGCACGCCATCGAGTCGGTGTGGCTCGAGCGGATGCGCGAAGCGGTGCTGTATCGCTACGAGTTCGATCCCGACGGGTTCGTGTCGTGGGCCGACGCGGATGGTCAGTGGGTCTCGGACCGAGCTGTGGTGCCGACCCGAGTCACACCGGTCGGTGACCTGCTGGCTGCCCACGTCCAGGCCGAGATCGAACTGCGGATCGTGCCCTCACTGTGGCCGCTCCGTGATGTCGCAGCGACGAGCGAGTTCGAGTTCAGCCTCGTGCGAATGCACAACGCCCGGCCGCGCTCCGAGCCGTAGCATCGGCCGGTGCTGGGACCGCCGTCGAACGTCGAGTTGCCGCAGGCCCGGGCCTTCCTGGTCGAACGCTTCGGCTTTGGTGTCGACGGGGTCGAACTGATCGGCGAAGGGGCGTGGTCGCGCTGCTTCGGTTTCAGCCACAACGGAAGCGAACTGGTCGCGCGGTTCGGGCGCCATGCAGACGACTTCGGGCGCGACCGATTGGCGGCCCGGTTCGCGACTCGCAACCTGCCGATCCCGCAGGTCATCGAAATTGGCCAAGCGTTCGGGGCCTGGTACTGCATCTCGACCCGGGCTCGCGGGACGCCGTTGGAACAACTCGACGCAGCGGGGTGGCAGGCGACGATGCCCGCGGTGCTGTCGACGCTGGATGCGTTGCGAGGTGCCGACATCTCGTCGACCACCGGGTATGGGTATTGGAACCAGGTGGGCAACGCGCCGCATTCCACGTGGGCGGACTTTC
>JANPOJ010000713.1:0-15220 GCA_031427935.1 Ilumatobacteraceae bacterium
AGCGCCGGCGAGGCAGTGCGCTTCCTCGTGCGGCCCGAAGACATGGCACTCGCCAACGGCGATACCGCAAGCATGCCCGGCACGGTCACCGGTCGCACGTTCCAGGGTGCGGCGACCATCGTCGGGGTCCGCCTCGATGTCGCCGACGCGCTGGTCTCGGTCCACGTCTCGGGGTCCGCTGCAGCGCATCTGGTGCCGGGTGATCGCGTCAACGTGGTCATCGATGGCACCCGCGGCGTCTGTGAAACGCCCGTCGCTGCATAGGGCGGCTTGACAAGGACCCCCGCCATCACGTAGCGATACGAACGCCATGGCCAAACCTCTCGTCATCGTCGAATCACCCGCAAAGGCAAAGACCATCTCGAAGTTCCTGGGGAGTGCGTTCGATGTACGCGCCTCGGTGGGTCACGTGGCCGACCTGCCGAGCAAGGGTCTGTCGATCGATGTCGACAACGGGTTCAAGCCGACGTACGAGCTGACGGTGCGCGGCGCGCAGGTGGTGAAAGACCTGCGTGTGCTGATGAGAGACGCCAGCGAGTTGTACCTCGCAACCGACGAAGACCGCGAGGGCGAAGCCATCAGTTGGCACCTGTTGGAGTACCTCAAGCCGAAGATCCCGGTGAAGCGGATGGTGTTCCACGAGATCACCAAGACGGCCATCGACCATGCCGTCAACAACCCGCGCGGGATCGACTACGGGCTCGTCGACGCGGCCGAGACCCGCCGATTGCTCGACCGCTTGTACGGCTACGAGGTCTCGCCCGTGTTGTGGCGACGCGTCAACCGCGGCCTGTCGGCAGGGCGCGTGCAGAGCCCGTCGGTGCGACTGATCGTCGAACGCGAACGCGAGCGCATCGCATTCGTGCAAGCCGGCTACTGGGACATCGAACTGCTCACTGCAACGTCGCCGGCGTTCACGGCCACACTCGTCGCTCTCGACGAGGCCAAGGTCGCCACCGGCAAAGACTTCGGCAGCGACGGGCAGGCCCAAAAAACGTCACGGCAGGGTGTCGTGATCGACGACGAGCCCCGCGCGCGCGGGTTGGCCGACACGCTGGCAAGTGCCGAGTTCACCGTTCGTTCCGTCGAGGAACGCCCCTATCGCAGCACCCCCAAGGCGCCGTTCATGACCTCCACGCTGCAGCAAGAGGGTGGCCGCAAACTGCGGCTCAGCGCCTCACAGGTCATGCGGGTGGCGCAGGGGTTGTACGAGCGCGGCTACATCACCTACATGCGTACCGACAACGTCACGCTCAGCACCGAAGCGCTGACGGCGGTACGCGCCGAGGTCAAGCGCTGCTACGGCGACAAGTTCTTGTCGCCCGCGCCTCGTCAGTTCGCGTCGAAGATCAAGAACGCCCAAGAGGCGCACGAAGCCATCCGGCCATCGACTCCGCTGCGCAGCCCCGACTCACTGGCAGCCGAGTTGAACGGCCAAGAGTTGTCGATGTACCGCATGATCTGGCAACGCACGCTGGCATCGCAGATGGCTGACGCTACGGGTGTCACCGTGACAGTTCGCCTCGGCGCGTCGGCGGCCGACCCCACGCGAGGCAACGCCGCCACCGACGCCGTCTTCGCCGCCAGCGGCACGACCATCAGCTTCGCCGGCTATCGGCAGGTGTACGTCGAGTCGGTCGACGACAGCGAGGTCACCGACGACGAGCGCGAGGCATTGCTGCCACCGCTGACCGTCGGCGCCGTCGTGCGGGTCGAGTCGCTGACTCCAAACGGTCACTCCACGTCCCCACCCGCCCGCTACACCGAGGCGTCATTGGTCAAGCGGCTCGAAGAGCTCGGCATCGGCCGGCCGTCGACGTGGGCGTCGATCATCCAGACCGTGCAGGACCGCGGCTACGTGTGGAAGAAGGGTCAAGCACTGGTGCCGACCTGGACCGCCTTCGCCGTGGTCGGTCTGATGGAGAAGCACTTCGGCGATCTGGTCGACTACGCGTTCACCGCGCGCATCGAGGAAGACCTCGACTCGATCGCCCGCAACGAGCGCCAGAAGCAGGATTGGCTGCAGAACTTCTACTTCGGTGATGCCGACGACAAGCTTCCCGGCCTGAAGCGGCTCGTCGAGGAGAACCTCGACGAGATCGACGCCGCCGAGATCAACACCTTCCCCATCGGCAAGGACGCCGACGGCAACGAGATCGTCGTCAAGCCAGGCAAGTACGGGCCGTACGTGAAGCGCGGCGACGACACGGCCAGCGTTCCCGACGATCTCACGCCCGACGAACTGACCATCGAGATGGCAACCAAGTTGCTGGCCATGCCGAAGAGCGACGAGCCGATCGGCGAGCTCGACGGCTACCCGGTGTTCGCCAAGAACGGCCGGTACGGGCCGTACGTGCAGTGGGGTTCACCCGACAATCTGCCGCCCGGGCTGGAGAAGCCACGGATGGCCAGCCTGTTCAAGACGATGGTGCTCGAGCGGTTGACGGTCGACGAGGCCGAGGAGCTGCTGCAGCTGCCGCGCACGCTGGGCGTCGATCCAGCCGATGGCGAGACGATCACGGCGAACAACGGTCGCTACGGGCCGTACGTGCAGAAGGGCAAGGACTTCCGCAACATCACCAACGAAGAGCAACTGCTGACCATCACGCTCGACCAGGCGGTGGAGATCTTCTCGCAGCCGAAGGTGTTCCGCCGCGGCGGTGCCACCAACATGGCAGCCAAGGGCCCGCTCCGCGAGTTCGGCAACGACCCGGCCAGTGGCAAGCCGGTGGTCGCCAAGGATGGAAAGTTCGGTGTGTACGTGACCGACGGCGAGACCAACGCGTCGCTGTCGAAAGGTGACCGGCTGGAGGCCATGCCGCCCGAACGGGCCTACGAGCTGCTGGCGGTGCGGCGCGAGGCCATCATCGAAAAGGGTGGGGTCCCCGCCAAGAGGGCTCGGGCCACGAAGAAGGCCGCGACCAAGAAGAAGGCTGCACCACGCAAGGCTGCCGCCAAGAGGCCCGCCGGCTGACCCGCACGGCCTTACCCCGCGATCATCACGCCGAGCACTCCGGCCAAGACCAACCCGGCGCCGGCGTACTCGCGCCGCGTGTTGCGCTCGTGCAGCCACCAGTGGGCGACGGCAAAGGTGAACAGCAGCTCGACCTGACCGAAGGTGCGGACCTTCGCGGCGTTCTGCAATGCGAACGCCCACGCCCAGCACGCCGACCCACACACGCTCAACACGCCGACGACCGAGCTGGAGCGCCAGTGGTGGAACGCCAATCCGATCTGCTCGCGTTCGCGCACGGCCAGGTACCCGCCGTGGATCACGGTCTGCATGGTGTTCATCACCGCCAAGGCAACGATGGCGCGCACGAGCGCCGGCTGGTCGCCCAATGATTGCGTCGCAGCTCGGATGCCGATCGCGGCGAGCCCGAAGCCGGTGCCGGCGAACAGCCCGAGCACTGCAGCCCGGTCAGGGTGACGCAGCAACGCTCGGCCACCCGCCAGCAGTACCACGCCGGCCATGCACAGCACCGTCGACAACCATCCGAGCGGGCGCAGCGTCTCGTCGAGCAGCACAGCCGAGAACACAGCCACCTGCACGACCTCGGTCTTGGAGAACACCGTGCCGACCGCGAACCCGCGAGCATCGAACGCGCTGATCAGCAGGATCGTTGCCACGATCTGCGCCACGCCGCCACCAGCGATCAACGGCCAGAACCGCGCCGGCGGCATGGGCACATGTCGGCCGCTGATGACGATCCCGGCGACGGCGGCGAAGGCGATGGGCGCACCCCACACGTAGCGAACGAACCCGGCGCCGCTGACCGACAGCAGGGCGCGCAACTTCTGCTGCATCGCCGTCCTGCTGGTTTGAAGGATCGCCGCAGCGACCGTCACGATCATCCACATGGCACCCACATCTCGGTGTCGAAGAAATCTCACTTTATAGGATTCAATTCTCAAACACAAGCGAGTGCACCCGGCTAGGTATGGTGCGCCGAGTATGAGTACGGGTCGCTACATCGCCCTCGAAGGCACCGAGGGCACGGGCAAGAGCACGCACGCCGCCCGTCTAGCCGCACATCTCGGCGCCGTGCTGACGCGCGAGACCGGCGGCACCGACATCGGCGCGCGGATTCGCACGATCCTGCACGACACGTCGCTGACCCATCTGTCGCATCGCGCCGAGGCCTTGCTGACCGCCGCGGATCGAGCCCAGCACATCGACGAGATCGTCATGCCGGCCCTCACACAAGGTCGTCACGTCGTCAGCGATCGCAGTGTCTATTCCACACTCGCCTATCAGGGCTACGGCCGATGCCTGCCGATCGACGAGATCCGCGAGATCAACGAGTGGGCGATCCACTCGTGCTGGCCCGATCTCGTAGTACTGATCGACACACCGATCGAGGTGCTCGAACGTCGGATGCGCGGCCGCCAACTCGACCGCTTCGAGCGCGAGGGCGACGAGTTCCACTCACGCGTTCGCGACGGCTTTCGCACGATGGCCGATGCCGACCCGGACCACTGGGTCGTGATCGACGGCGGTGCGAGCATGGAAGAGGTCGGCACCAACATCCGCCGCTGCGTCACCGAACGGTTGCAGCTGTGACCGCGTCGGTGTGGTCCGGCGTGGTCGGCCAGGCCCAGGCGATCGGCAGGCTGTCGTACGCCGCCAATGATCCCGTCCATGCCTACCTGTTCGTCGGCCCGCCCGGTTCGACCAAGGACGAGGCAAGCCGAGCGTTCGCCGCGCTGCTGATGGCGGGCAGCGACGATCCGACACAACGCGATGCTCGATTGGCGCTCACCGGCGAGCACCCCGACGTGCGCGAAGTTCTGCGGCAAGGTGCCCGCATCTCCAAGGATCAGGTCGGCGACATCATCCGCAACGCCTCGCTCGCACCCGTCGAGGGAGACCGCAAGGTGATGATCCTCCACGAGTTCCATCTGCTCGAGGCGGAGGGCGCGGCCCGCCTGCTGAAGACCCTCGAGGAGCCACCCGCGAGCACCGTGTTCATCGTGCTCGCCGATCAGGTGACGCCCGAGTTGGTCACGATCGCGTCGCGGTGCGTGCGCATCCCGTTCGCGGCATTGTCGAACGACGTGGTAACGGCAACCCTCGTCGAGTCAGGGATCGATCCCGCCACGGCAGAGGTCGCTGCGCAGGCGGCCGAAGGCAACCTCTCGAGAGCCCGCGTGCTGGCAACTGACGAAGGTTTGATGGGACGCCGCGATGCGTTCGCCGGCATAGCCGCGCGACTCGACGGGACCGGAACCACCGTCGTCAAGTTGTGCAGCGAAGTCCTCGGCCTCATCGATGCCTCCGCCGCTCCGCTCGCAGCCCGTCAAGCCGAAGAGCTCAAGGCGCTCGAAGCCAGGGTTGCGGCGACGGGCGAGCGCGGCAGCGGTCGCAAGCAGTTGGACGATCTCCACAAGCGCGAGCTCCGCCGGCACCGCGTCGACGAGCTCCGCAGCGGACTCGGTGTGTTGGCCGGCTCGTATCGCGACGCTTTGGTACGCGGCCAACTCCCGCGACCCGATGCCGGCGTCACCGCGGTGACACGCATCCACGCAGCACTCGAATCGATGGAGCGCAATCCCAACGAGACCCTGTTGCTGCAATCGCTGTTGCTCGACCTGCCGTCGCTGTAGCTCTCAGTTCGAGAGCAGTGGACGCAGGAGGTGGGTGATCTCGCCGGTGGGCTCGTGCACCGGCCGCGGCCCGGCAGCAGATTGCTGACCGGTCGGCGGGGCGAGCGCAGCCGCAGGCGCCAGCGCGGGTGTCGGCAGGCGCGGCGTCATCGACAGCTTCACCGTTGCTTCGGAAGCTTTCGCTGCGGCCGCCGGCACCAGAGACGGCGCGGGCCGCAGTGGCATCGTCGGTGCCGCCAATGCCGGTTGCGGCACGGGGATCGATTCGGGTTTCGGTGCAGGCTCGGTCACCAAGGCGGGTCGCAGCTCGGGCACCGGCTTGACAACTTCCACTGGCTGGTTCTCGAACTCTGCCAACGCCGTCATCGCGACGGCCGAGAGCGGCTTGAAGAACAGGTACCCCTGGGCGAACTCACAGCCCAACCTGGCCAGTTCCAACGCTTGGCTCTCGGTCTCGACGCCCTCGGCAACGGTTCGCAGACCAAGGTTGCGGGCCATGTTGACGATGGTGTTGACCAGTGCCTGGCTGCGGAGCTCGTCGACGGACTGCACGAACTCCTTGTCGATCTTGATGATGTCGAGCGGCAGACGTTGCACGTACGCCAGTGAGCTGTAACCGGTACCGAAGTCATCGAGCGCGGTGCGAATGCCGCAGGCCCGCAGCTCGCTGAGTTGACTGGTGGCGACCTCGCTGTCGTCGATCAACGTCGACTCGGTGATCTCCAGCACCAGTCGATCGGCGGCGAGCCCGCTCAACTTCAGACTGCGCTGCACGCCCTCGACGAAGTTCGATTCACGCAACTGCACACCCGATACGTTGACGGTGACGAACATCGAATCGTCGGCCCATCCGACCGTCGACATGCATGCCTGCTCGATCGCCCAGGCCCCGATGGGGATGATCACGCCGGTCTGCTCGGCCAGTGGAATGAAGTCGTTCGGCGGAACATTCCCGTAGATGTGGTGATCCCACCGCAGCAGCGCCTCGGCGCCCACCGTACGTCCATCCGACAACCGCACGATCGGTTGGTACACGAGGTACAACTGGTCACGGCTGAGCGCGGCCATCAGGTCGCGCTTGTACTCGTTGCGTCGTTCGGTCTGGCGCCCGAGGTCGGCGTCGAAGCCTTCGACCTGGCCCTTGCCCAACTGCTTGGCTCGGTACATCGCCAGGTCTGCGTGGCGCATGAGATCCGACGCACTGTTCTTCGCCTCGGCGACCGCGATGCCGATGCAGCCACTGACCGACACGGACTGGAAGTCGTTGACCTGGATGGGGTCCTTGAGATCGCCGATGGCGTAGTGCGCGAGCACGCTGGCCTCCGCCGTCGACGACTCGACCAGCAGCACCCCGAACTCGTCACCGCCGAGGCGAGCGACCAGGTTCGACGCGTTGGCGAAGCGAACCGTCAAGCGATCGGCGACAGTGCGCAACAACACATCGCCCGCAGAGTGCCCGAGCCCGTCGTTGATCGCCTTGAAGTCGTCGAGATCGAGGAAGAGGACCGTGGGCAGGTGACCGCGCTGCAACTCGTCACTGACGCGCGCCAAGAAGTTGGCCCGATTGGCGAGACCGGTCAATGAATCGTGATCGGCTCGGTAGCTGAGCTGGCGTTCCAAGGTGCGATTGGCCGTCACGTCGCGCAGGGTCAGGACCACACCGGCGACGGCAACGTTCGACATCAGGTTGACCGCCGACAACTCCATCGTGCGGCGCTCGCCATCCGCGTGCAGCGCCGAGACTTCCACGGTCAGCGAGCCTTCCGGCGGGAGCTGGGCGATGTTGCTCCACAGCTCACCCTTGGCACGGATGTCGAGGTCCCCGAACTGGGCACCTACCCAATCGTCGCAGTCGTGGCCGAGCACCGTCTGCAGTGCGGGGCTGGCGTACGAGATGAGACCATCACCATCGACGAGCACGACGACGTCGGATGAGCGTTCGACCAACGATGCAAGCCGGTCGTTGCCACGCCGCTCGGTCAGGTTACGCACGCTGATGGCCAGCCCCCACAGGCGGGTCAGGGCCAGCAGTGAGACGGCGGTGGCGATGCCTGCGGCGAAGAGCACCGTGGAGTGCTTGGCCGAATCGTCCATCAGCACCGTGATCAACACGACCTGCGGGGCGACGGCCGACAACACGATCGACAGCAGACGGACGCGACTCAATCGGACGGCGTGGTGGGCCACGAGCGCCGGCTCACTGTGATGCCGGTCGAGAGCAGCCCACACCAGGAACGCGAACGACAGCGCCATCACGGAGTTGGTGATGGTGGTCGATACGTGACCGGTGCCGACCTCGCCCCAGTAGTTCATCATGTTGGCGCCGAAGCGAGCGACGAGCGCCAACTGCAGGGCCACGAACGATCGGCTACGGGCGCGGTATCCGAGTGACAACCGCGCGCCGAGGGCAACGAGCACGAGGTCGGAGGCGGGCAGGCTCAGCGACAGCAGTCGACCGGAGGAGTCGAGCGGCGATCTGGTCAGTGCCGGCTCGATGACGGCAACCCACATCACCAACGCGGTGGCGAGGGCCACGATGCTGGCCTCGATGGCCAGATAGCGATCGCGGATCGGCGAACGGTCGGCGATCATCGCCAGCAGCGCGAGTGCCACCAACGTTCGATCCGGTGCACGCATCACGCTGGCGAGCTCGGTTGCGTTGCGCAAGCCGAACGACGACTGCCACAGCGTCATCGCGTAGGAGGCAGCGGTCATCGCACACGAACCGGCGATCGCAACCCATGCAACTCGGTCGCCGCTCAGCCTCCAGCGGGAGCCGAAGATCGCGGCGGCCGCGGCGATCACCGGAGGGCCGATCATCCAGCGACTTCCCGGGATCCAGACGGTGCGAACCTGGTACCCATAGACGGCAAGGGCAATGCCGATGCACACCATGAGTCCAACCCGCCACCACTTCACGAGGGAATGATCGGCAAGATCTCTTCAAGGTTGAGCAAGTTACGGCAACGTAGTTTGCGCACCGCGACCCCTCTCACACGCCGTCACACAGGCCCTCGCGACTCGTCGCGATATGGGGATGTCATCCCCAGGAGGCTGCCGCTACGATGCACGCCGCGCCCAGGTAGCTCAGTCGGTAGAGCAACGCACTCGTAATGCGTAGGTCGTGGGTTCGATTCCCACCTTGGGCTCCAAGAAGTACCAGCTAGATACATGTTTTTGGATGCGCTCGCAAGCTGTCAGTGACCGCTGGGACGATCTTCGATGGCGCTCGTACGCCGTTGACGGTGTGGTTCCAAGCGGCCTCATGACTCAGCGCTTGCGTCCCATTTCAACCAAGCAGGGACTGGAGTCCCCCCGATCAACAAGCAGGTTGTCGTGTGGTCGTGCCGTTGTGGGTACCGGTGTGTTGGAGGTTGGAGAGGGTGGCGTAGAGGCCTCCCTCGCTGACAAGGCTGGTGTGGGTGCCTTGTTCTGTGATGTGGCCGTGGTCGATGACGACGATGCGGTCGGCGCGGCGAACGGTCGAGAGTCGGTGGGCGATGATGATGGTGGTGCGGCCAACCATCAAGTTTTCGAGGGCCTCGATGACGAGGCTTTCGGCTTGGGCGTCGAGGGCGCTGGTGGGTTCATCCAAGATGAGTATGGGGCTGTCCCGCAGAATTGCTCGGGCTATGGCGACGCGTTGGCGTTGTCCGCCAGACAGGTCGGCTCCTCGTTCTCCGAGTACCGTGTCCAAGCCGTTGGGGAGCCGATCGATGAACTCGTCGACGCGGGCTTGGACGGCAGCGTTGGCGACCTGTTCGGGTGTGGCCCCGGGCCGTCCGCAGGCGATGTTGTCCCACAACGAGGTGCGAAACAGGATCGAGTCTTGGAGGACGAGGCCGATTTGGGGGCGGAGAGAGGCGAGGGTGTAGTCGCGGATGTCGACGCCGTCGATGCGGACGGCGCCTTGGTCGGGGTCGAAGAAGCGAGGAATGAGCGAGGCGAGGGTGGACTTGCCTGATCCGGTGGGACCGACAATGGCGACGGTCTCACCAGCGTGGATCGTGAGACAGGCGTCGACGAGTACGGGGTCGGTGCCGTAGGCGAACGAGACGTGATCGAAATCGATTCGGCCCCGAAGTGACTGTGCCGCGGTGGCGGTCGGGCGGTCGGCGACGTCGGGTGTGCGGGCGAGTATGGCGTCGACTCGTTCTCCGCAGGCTTCTCCTCGACTGATGTTGAAGGTGAGCTTGGAGAGCGCCTTGACCGGTACGTACAGCTTGGTGAGATAGGCGAGGAAAACCAACAGAACGCCGACGGTCATACGACCGTCAAGCACGCGTTGGGCGCCGACGGCGATCACGACGGCACGGGCGACGGCACCGGCGACGTCCACAAGGGGACCGAGGCGCGCTTGGTGACGGATGGCGTCGAGGTTGGCAGCCAGACTCTCATCGGTGCTGTGCACGAACGCCGCGTTCGTCTTCTTCTCAAGTGAGAAGGCCTGTACGACTTGGATCGCGGCGAGGCTTTCCGCCGCGATCCCGGCGACCTCACCGTCTTTGGCTCGTGCTTGACGCGAGGCACGCTTCATCTCGTGGGTCGAGTGGTAGATCGACCACACCATCAGCGGCGCGACCACCAAGGCCAACATCGCGAAGACGGGGTCGACCACAAACATCACGGCGAGCATGCCGATGACCAACAAGACGTTCGGGACCAAAACCGCCAAGGCTTGGACCATCAGGTCTTGAAGACGGTCGACGTCTCCGGTGACGCGGCTGGTGAGGTCGCCGACGGTTTGTCGGTGATGAAATCGCAGTGAAAGCCGTTGGAGATGAGCGAACGTCTCTGCGCGAATGTCATTGCCGATCCTTTGACCGGTCCCGTCCATCAATCGCGTCGACGCGAAGTCCGCTAACGCGCTCAAACCAACGAGGGCGACGAGAGCCATGACCGCAGTGATGATCAGCGCGGTGGGCGACCAGGTCGCCGGCAGAACAGCCGCGATAGGACTCGATCGCCCGCCACGCTTGGGAGCCAGAACATGATCCACCACCAGCGCCAGCGGCCACGGTTCGGCCAACCCGATCACGATCTGCGCGACCGCCAACGACGTGCCAGCCGTCAGACGCATTCGATACGGCCGCACGAAGCGACCAAACCGGCGAAACGTTGTGATCACGCGGCAACCTCCTTCGCGCAGGGCAGTGAGGCCAACACCTCCTGATCGCGCCGCTTGGTGAGTAGACCCATCGCTTCGCCATACGACGCCCAGCACACCGAGTCCACCTCACCCGACGCGACGGCCACACCCTCACCCGGGTACAGGGCCCAATAGCGAACGTGCTTGGCTCGCCCGTTGCGGTCCCGGTACGTGACCTCGATGAGCTCGTCGCCCGGCTCACAGAGCAAGCCGGTCTCCTCGGTCACCTCACGCAAAGCGCACGCCTCCGCTGACTCGTCTGGTCGGCACTTTCCTTTGGGAAGTGACCAGTCGCCGCGATTCAGTCGATGAACCAACAACACCTGGAGCTCGCGCCCCTCCCGCCGCCAGACCACCCCGCCGGCCGCCTCGATCACATATCCAGCGGGCGGGGTAACCGTTGCCGCCTCGGCAGCAGCCACCTTCGCCACGAGGGCCGGCAGCCGCCGAGCAACCTTGAGAGAGCGCGACAGTGCCACTTCCGTCAACCGATCGAGCACCCTGACGTCGACGCTCGCTTCCGGTCGCGATTCCAACACTCGCCGCGCCACCAACGCCGACCTTGCCGGCCACAACGCGGTCGATAGCTGCACGCACGACGACGCAAGTTGCTGCGCCGCTTCACCGAGGACTGGAACCGAAGCCTCGGCGGCGAAGGCCGCCTTCTCCGCCCACACCGCCAGCTCTTCGACCCCGTCATCGCACGCCGTGGCCGCGCTCGTGCACACCTGGCGCCAATGACGGCGCAAGAACCCGGGCACGACAGTGCTGGCAGCAAGTTCGGCGGCAATTCCGACGTCGTGGTCGATGCCCCCAGCGAGCCCTGCGAGAATGCCATCGGTTGCCAGCGCATCGACCGCCGACGATCGAAGAGACACCGCCGCGTCAAGACGCGCGATCCACATCGCCAGCCTCGCGCGGTCAGCGCCTTTCACCGCGCCCGACCACGAACTCAAAGCAACGTGATATGCGTCAACCAGCTCAGCAGCAGTATCCAGCTCCAGAAGAAACACCCGAAGATCATCAACCCGGACACGGTCGAGAACCGGACGAAACGTACGCAGATCGGCCCGCAACCGACGGGCCGCACGCCGCAACGCAACCACCGCCTGAGGGCTCTGTCCACCGTCTCGCACAGTTACCAAAGCGGAAACCACGTCGAGGGCATCAGCAGTGACCACCGCGACAGCGAACCCACCCGCGGAACTTTCCGAACATTGTTCGCTCACGAGTTGACCCGCGCCCAATAGAAGTCCCGTCCCATGCATGACCCGTCCCGTCTCAACCCCCTACCAGCGGCGTCACCGAAGGGGAATCCACGGAACGTACCGGGCAATCCCAGCGTTGTCAACAAGACTGCAGCGATTCGTCCAAATGACCCACCGCTCGGAGCGGGGTAGTTCGCGTACGAATGCCCCGATTGAATTGACCATCCACGCCAAGCCGGTTCGTCCGGCCCCAATCGCTGCCGAACCCGAGCGCCCAACGGCACCGAACGGCCGCCCGAATCCAACGCCTCCGCCATTTATTCGTATCAGAAAATGCTTCCGGATCGTCCTCGTTACACAAATTCTGAGTTGCCACTTCATGGACGCCGGCCCCGCCCAAAAGCAGCGGTCAGCCGAAGATGTGCGAATCCCGTCAACTTGGGAGCCGCCGTGTAACGAACTTTTGGTATCACCGAACGCCCGGGTGGATGACGCATCTCTGTGGGACGCGGCCATCACCCTGAGCGTCCGGTGGGCCACCGCTGCGTCCTGCGTGATCACCCCATCTCGCCGCTCCGGCGGCTGGCGGGGGAGGGACTGGAACCGCGTCTGATGTTCAGTATTAGCTTGCCCGTGCTTCCGGATTCAAGCGATTCCGATTCCGATGTCTCGTTCGGGTGTGTGCGCTCTGACCAGAGGCGGGTGGCCGACGTTGATCGTCAGCGTCGGCGGCGTTGCGGATCCTGTCGAGGGTTTCGGACGGGAAGCGGACCGGCACGAGCTCAGTGAGTTTCGGACTGCGGCGTCGGGCCGGGCCTTGGGGAGTCTGGTTTTCAGGGTCGGCGTAGAAGTCGTGTTCTTCGGTCCGAGTCATCTTCTTGGTCATCGGTCCTCCGGGTATCGGTCGGCGTGCAACTTGGCAGCGAAATAGCACCAATCAATCAGCCATCAGAATGGCGATTGAAATACAAACGGATACAGAACGGCAGACCTCGCCAATGGCCCCGTCGAACGCGGAGTCACGTTCGCGGCGTACGGATAGGTGGACCATGTTCAGTTGTAACGGCATTCAAACCGAACCCAGAGTCCGCTGGCGGCGATTCCCGATGTGAACGAGTCCGGAATGCCTCCGAGGATCCTGGCGGCATGTTCAGCCGCTTCGGCTTCGAGACAGCGCCATCGAGGATGCGGCCGGGTGACGAGGCGTTGAATGCCGAAGCCATCGACGTGAATGTTCTCGACGACAAGGAAGAACAGCAATTCCCGCTCTCACGCGTTGGCAGATCCCGTTCTCACGCGCACGTTTCTCCCCTCTGACACGCAAAGGCCCGGCAGCGATGCTCCGACGTCCCTGGCAAGGCAACCCCTGGTCCGACAAACCACCATGCGCGCCTAACCTGGAAGGCGTGACCATTCCGATGTTGACCGACGTGCGTCGCCGACGCGGCGAGATCTTGGAGATCGCCCGCTCTCGTGGCGCGTCTCGGGTGCGAGTCTTCGGCTCCGTCGCTCGAGGGGACGCCACCGAAACGAGCGACATCGATTTTTTGGTCGACCTGGATGCCGAACGGGGACTCCTAGATCTCGGGGGCCTGCTGATGGATCTACGCGATCTGCTCGGCCACAACGTGGACGTCACCACTGAAGCAGGGCTCCGCCCGCGTGTAGCTCAGCGCGTGCTGGCCGACGCGATCGATCTATGAGGAACGACGGCGACCGACTGCTCGACATGATCGAGATGTGCGATCTGCTGATCCGCCACGCCTCGGACCCCCACGCCCTCGCAACCGACCCCGTGACACAAGCAGCAGCTCAAAGGTGGATCGAGGTGCTCGGGGAAGCCGCATCCCACGTTTCCGCCGAGACCCAAGCAGCGCACCCCGAGGTTCCATGGCGAGACATCGTCGGCGCCCGAATCATTCTCGCTCACGCCTACTTCCACATCGACCAGGACATCATCGGTCACGTGATCAATCGGGACATCCCCGTCCTGAGGAACCAACTTGAGGCGATCGCGGATGCGCTCGGCGACGAGGTTTAACGGGTCGCGCGGCAGCGACGATCGCCAACCATCCAAGATCTCATCCAAGAAACCTGGCCAATACAGGGCGCTACGAGCCAGCACGCAGCGGACGGAGCAAGAGCATAAGCCCTGCTAGATGTCACTGTTTAACACCAGTCGGACGACTCGAAACCGACTCGAAATGCGGAGGTCGTGGGTTCGATTCCCAACTTGGGCTCCAAGAAACGCGGGGCCGATAGAGGTCAGTGGATCAAGAACCCGCCTGCCGGCGAGGCCAGGGCCGATGCTGACCCGAGCAGCTTCACGCCGATCGGCGACGGGCGAACTCGTCATGGAACGCGATGATGCCTTCCCGGTACGGGAAGGCATCATCCTCAACTGACCGGATTGTGACGAAGTCGAACGACACCGCCAACTGGGCCTGTACGGCGCGGGCACGCCAAATGGAACAGAGCACCTGTTGATCCGGTTTGTTGGTTCCCGTTCTGCGGCGTGGGAGGGACGAATTCCCCACACCGCAGCACAGAAAATACCTTTGCGAAGTTGATCCTTTGATGTCGCGTACAGGTGCGGCCTAGGTGATCGTCAGGGTGTAGGTGGCTGTTGACGTCGCCGTGCCGCTGGTCAAGGTGTAACTGACCGTGTACGTACCTCTCCTCGCTGCTTGTCGCGCCGCTGCAGTGGGTGCACTTGTCGACAATGTCCACACCACCTGATTGGTGCCAGTCACTGAAACAGCCGCTGTAGCGCCGCCATTGGTAACGGTGGAGCTGCCGATGGTCACCGTTCCAGTATTGGGTGGTGCATCATTTGCACGAACACTGAAGGTGACGTTCGCTGGGAGGGCGCCCGTCGGAGCGATCACAGTACTCGTATCGTTGTTGGCAGTGATCGTTCCTGCGCCCGAGAGCGCCACGGTTTGAGTGCTCCCGGCAACGTTGTTCGAATTGTCGGTGATGACGAGGTTTCCAGTCGCGGCACCGCCCACCGTGGGTGCAAAGCGTACGCGGATCACGCAGCTCGCACCTGACGCCAGGCTCGATCCGCATCCACCGAGCGCCACGCTGAGAGAAACTCTCGAGAACCCGGGGCCGGTTACCGCAATGCTGTTGATGGTCATTGCGGTCGTTCCCGTCCCGATGTTCGAGAGGGTTACGTCCAGATTTGAAGTGCTCGCGACCTGGACGTTGCCGAAGGCCAGGGCCGTCGTACTGACGCTGGCCACCGGCAACT
>JANPOJ010000714.1:0-2170 GCA_031427935.1 Ilumatobacteraceae bacterium
CACGGCCAACCAGACCGAGATCGCCGCAACAAAGATCGCAACACACGCAAGAATAGTCGTCACTTTGAAATAGTACTTCCGCGACACGAGCTCGGGTGGGTTGCCGCTGACTTCGCGCGACAGGATCCGCTGGATTTCAGACCGCAGATGGGAGGGTCTCGGGGTCCGATAGGAAGGACCGACGACCATGTCCGAATCGCGTCGAGCGAAGCGGTTTCTCACAGCAGAGCAGAAGTACGACTTGTGGCAGCGGATGCTGACCGGTCAGATCTCCACGGTTCAGGCCGCGGCGGAAGCGGGTGTCGATCGGTCGACGGTGATGATGTTGCGCAAGACCGCCCGCGACGGGGCGATCGCAGCGTTGCAGGCATCGCGTCCTGGCCGTCCGAAGCAGTCGCGTGCGGAGGCGACCGAGCTCGCCCGGATGCGGGCCGAGGTCGAGCGGTTGTCGGCAACGATCGTCGAGCAGGCGGTCGAGTTGGCGGCGCTTCGGGGAAAAGCAGCCTGGGGTTGAGCGGCCCGATCCCGGCACGCGTCGACAGCGCCGCGAAGACGATCCTGTTGGATCTGATCGACGACGCGGTCAAGGCCGGATGGACGCTCGGTCGGATCTGCGGGGTGCTCGACCTCGACCGTCAACGGGCGTGGCGGTGGCGTCACCGACAGCTCGCCGACCGCCTCGACGACGCCACCCCCGGCGGGCATCCGGTGCATGGACTGTTGGCCTGGGAGGAAGCGGAGATCCTCGCCCTGTTCGAGCAGTGGGGAGTGGTCGATCTGTCGCACCGCAAGCTCGCCCACCGCGGCTCCTACACCGACCGGGTGTGGGTTTCACCATCGACGGTCGACCGGGTCCTGGCCCGCAACGGCCTTGCCCTGCAAGGCCTCCCGCGCCCGGCACGGTCGGTCAAGAAGCCGTGGCCGGAGTGGGTCCAGTGGCGTCCCAACCAGCTGTGGTGCTGGGACGCATCGCACTTCCCGGCCTGTGAGATCTCGCCGGTCATCTACGGCATCGTCGACATCGTCTCACGCAAGTGGATCGCCAGCCTGTTGTGCGCCGAGCAGACCGGCACACAAGTCAAAGTCGTGTTCCTCGCCGGCCTCGACAACGAAGGACTCCTCGCCGACCTGGAATGGCGCCTCGACCAACCCGACGACGTCGACCTCGAACACGACGCCGCACCCATGCTCCTCGCGGTGTCCGACAACGGACCCGAGATGCGTTCCGGCGAGACCCGCAAGTTCATGGCGCTACTCACGATCGGCCAGCACTTCGGGCGGCCCTACACCCCGACCGACCAGGCCTGGATCGAGACCCTCTGGGGACACATCAAAGCCGAGAACCCGCACCTGTCGACGATCACCGACCCGCAAATCCTCGCCGCCGAACTCGAACGTGTCCGACACGACTACAACACCATCCGCCTCCACGAGTCGATCGGCTACGTCACCCCCGACGACGAACACCAAGGCCGCGGCGACGCCATCCGCCAAGCCCGCCGCGACGGACTCACCGCCGCCGACCACGCCCGCCGAGCCCACCACCGCGCCAACCGCAACGGCGACATGACATCATGAACACCACCAACCCCGCAACCACAACTCACTGCGGACTGAATACCAACCGGACTTGTCGCGAAGAGTCAGACACACCTCAACTCGTGAGAAGCCTCGCGACGTCTTGCCAACCTTCCAGACCCGACCATCGGGATTGAGGAAGACGTACACCGCCTTGTCATCGCCCGTGCGCTCGCGTGCGTCGAGTTCATATTCCATCCGTTGGCCGATGACTTTCCCGATCTGAGAGAAGCCCAACGTCTCCAGCAGCGCTATCACCCTCACGACCATAGCGACTCTCACGATCGGCGATCCGGCGCCGGAGAAGTGTTTGAAGAGTGATACGGACCGGAATCAATGAGGACGCCGCGCAACGCGCGCCCCCGAACTCCGAGGACCGGCGCCACGCCTTCCCGTCCATGTAGCAGGCGCATCTGGAGCGCTGCGTCCGGCGATTCTCGTGGCTGCACTAGATCGGCATACGCAAAAAGGTCCTGCATGAGGCAACCCAGTCATCGTCTTGCTCCGAACCCACCGACTGCCTTAGTGCTCCGCCAAGACCGTTCTTCTCCGCAGGGATGGTCAGGCCGGGTTGTAGCCGTTGAGGTCGGCG
>JANPOJ010000715.1:0-5100 GCA_031427935.1 Ilumatobacteraceae bacterium
GCGCCGATCCCACCACACGTCGAATCCGTGGCTCACGAGGTCCGAGGCGATCATGCCGACGACCGCCTCGTCATCGTGCGCATAGCTCACGAACACATGGCCCATGCCGACCGACCCTACCGTCCCTAACTGGGCCCCTATGACCTGCAGAGTCGCAATATCCGGTTCTGTGCCACAGCCCGACTCCCGGGTGCTCATGTCCCCGATCGACACGGAATTCGTATCTTCGCGTATGTGCGTCGGGATTGACACTCGGAATTTCGGTGTAACCGCCGAGACGACGTTGATGCTCGCGCACAATCGTCGGGTCGAACGGCCCGTCACGGTCCCTGGGAACGTCCATGTCGACAGGGCCGACATGAGTGATCACCGTCTTGGTGCGGGTGCCGTTACGCGAGTTGCCTCCATTACGACCTTCGACCTCGTGTTTCACATACCCGAGATGGCCGCCCGTCTCACCCTCGAGCTGGGCAACCGTCGGGTCAACTCGGTGCTTCATACCTTGCACGTCACCCCAGCGCGATGTCTCCGGCCCGCCACGGAGTTCGTTGCCCGGAAGCGGACCAACGGCAACACGGCCAAGGAAGCGCGCCGAGCACACAAGCGCCAACTCGCCAACCGCATCATCCGCCGAATGTGGACGACTACCGGCGAGCTCGAACGGCCCTCAACCACTTCGATCAGACGGCCTGAAACCGACGCTCTTGACAAAGGAGCCTCGAGCCGCTGAACGCAAGGTCCCGGCGAGCCACGAGGGCGCGCGGGCACTTCCCCAACGAAGGACAGAATGATGAGGATTTCGACTTGGGAGAGGGCACTTTCCACGTCACCTTGGCTCTCGTCAAGGGAATGACGGTTTAGCTCACCAGGTGGCCCTGACCAGAGGGGTGCTCCGCGATCTCGTCGGCTGCCGCGGCGAGCAGTCGTTCGGAGAGTGCGCTCAAGGCGCGTCCAAGGGCTAGCTCCTCTCCGATACGAGGTACCTGGGGGTCTCCGGGCTTCAGCCGGGCGACACCTTCACCCTCGAAGGAACCTCGACTCGTCGTGACTCTGGCCGTGACCTTGCACTCACGATCATCTTCAATGATGGACACGTCGATGTGGCAGCCGAGCCGAACAGGATAGTTGGCTTCGTCCCCTGATGGAGCGAGAACCTGGCAATTGCTGCCCGGCATGAAAACAGACTCGTGACCGTCGTCCCAGTGGACATGGATCCCGCCTGCGCTCGTCGACTCGAGCACCGCACCTTGTCTCGGGGCGACGCCGAGCGTGTTGATGGTGACCTCGATCCGGTCGCCGGCTTTGAATCTCATCGCGACTCCTTTCCACACAAGTGGTGGCCGGTCGCAGTGGGCATTCCGGCCCTCGCAACCGAGTCTACGGCGGAGACGTGTCGATGGGTTACGGTGCTGGGTCCGACGTGATTATCGAGCACGATTGACTCGTCGCTTGGGTAGCTCCAGCTACGGTTCGCATGCCGCATATAGTGACCTGCAAGACGTTGACCGCCAACGTGTTCGAACGGGCTCCAGACTTCTGCGACCCAGCCGGGAAACGCTTCTGACGCTCCTCATGGAGTTCCTTCGCGAACTCGAAACAGTCAGCGCGCTTCTGTTCCGAAGCCAGGTCATCCGACAGCACGACCCTCGGAGTGTCACGAGCGCTCTTCCCTCGCCCTCGTCGGCAGTGCAGGTGATGAGCTGTGAGTCCACCTGATCAAGGCCACGCCTGCCAACCGGTGACGTCGATCCCGATGACGGGGCCCGGGGGCGCATTTCGAAGTTACTGCTCGTACTTGCGGCGAGGAGCTGCAGTGGCTGGTCGAACTCGGGTCCGGAGTCGATGACTCGCGCTCTCCCATCGATCCTGACCCGCCAGAGGCTGCCCGTCGCCGTCGTAGTGGTCGACCAACATCACGGCCCAGGGAACAGCGCGAATGTTGTCGAGCCGTCGCGATGCAACGGTCGATTTCGTTTTGGCATCGACGGCCGAGTAGAGCACCTCGTCTCTCAGAACGGCAGCACGGCACGACATGAGGACGGCCGTCGGGCCGCGCTGTGGCGAGACGGCCGACGCGCGCTTGCTCGACGCGTGCTCTCATCGTCGTGATGTCCATGCCGGAAGCGTCGATCAGCCCAGCTGCGCGGCGTATACAAGCCCTCGAGCAAGGCCGCAGAAGGAGGGCCCGCTGCGATCCCTGCTCGATCCAAGGCGACAACGGTATCGGAACCCGAGGGCAACAGCAGCCCGACAGAGCCGCCCGGTTCGTTCGACAGGAAGCACAGATTGGCGGGCATGCGTGCACGTTTGACCGGCGACAATCGCCGATTAGCGGATTCGTGATGACGGACAAGATCGGGTTGGTTCAGCAACGCGGGTCGTGGTGGGCCGCCAACAGCGGTACGGCCAATCCGTGTTGTCCGTCACGACGCGTCGATGGTTCAACGTAGCGACGTGGAACTCAGCGGGACCCACTGACGGCGAAGGTGATCGTCGACTCTGCCAGCCGCTGGCAGGCGCGCCGCTCGTGGCGGATCGGCCACCAGTCGTAGAGCAAGATCTCCAGCGGCTTCCACATTGAGACCCAGCCGAGCACCGACAAACCATCGTGCACCACCTCGATCACAGGGTTGTTACTGGCGCCGATGAGGCGTGACACGGCATTGAAGCCGGCCAGTGCTGCAAGCCCGATGACGAGACTTATACGGCCCTCTCGGAGCAGCTTGCGTAGCTGGCGTCCAGTCTGCCATTGGCGGTACTCGAAGTGGCTGTGCAAACCATGGGCGATCGCCTCCTCGCGCCCGTTCAGCCGATCATCGGCAACGTAGATCTCCACTTCCACCGGATGATCGTGGTCGAGGTCCTCTGCCCACTCCTCGATCCAGTCGGCCACCTCCTGGTCTAGCGACCGCTCGTCGAGCGGCGACGGATCCATCGGGTTGAAGAGATGCTCGACAGTAGCAACTCGTACTTGGATCGGGCCCTCACTGAGCTCGTCGTGCGTCCGGGGCCAGTGACGTTGTTCCATGGGTTTCACGCTATGTCACCAGCGGGAGCCAAGATTCTTACGTCATCGCGTTCGTTGGATGAGGCGATATCGAGCACCGCTCGTCGGAACGCGGCAACGTAGTCGTGGCTGTCACCAAGAGCAGAAACATCGCCTGCCGGTACCCGTCGAGCACGTACCTGTCAGTTCCCCGCGCACCACGGTGCTCAGCCCGTCCGCTTCGAATTCGATACCAAGGGTTGCGAGTCTCCCGACGACTGCCTCCAGCGCCGACCCGATCGACGTAAGTTCAATGATGTGGGTTTCATCGAGTTCGGACGCGCCGGTTGGTGTCAGGAGAGCCTCCAACCGTTGGCGGGCTTCCGCCCAGCCGTCATCGCCCAGCACTTTGGTCACCGCCGCCGCCCGTTACTCGGAGACGAGCGCACACCCGCAATGCGGTTTGATTCGCGACCGCATGGTCTCGGGACGGACACAGGCCGTCTCAGTGGGATGCGATCACCTCGACGGCTCGCCTTGACGATCGTGCCCGTCGAGTTGACGATGAGCACATCAGAGACGAGGTCGGACCACTGACGTCGCCGCCGACCGTGCCCGACTGGGCGAAATGCTGCCACACCTGCGGCCCACACTGCGGCTGGCCCAACTTCAGCCGGCGCAAATGCACCCAGAAGCGTCTACTTGGGTGGTGCGCCGGGCGTGAGTCGAGTCGCAGTCGTTCTGTGCTGCGCGTTCTGTGTCTCCTACGGCACTTCGGGGATGAAGGTCGCCCGACGCGATACGCCTCTGCGGTGGTCAGCGGCGCGAGGAGCGAGCCGACAGAGCGTCAACCTGCGAAGGCCGCAATCTGCTTTGCGGTGTCGGTGTAGTGACGCAGGCGAGACACCTTTCCAGCGTCGTCGAAGGTCCACAGGTGGATCTCCTCGTCGCGGAAGCTACGGCCGCCCCACGCGGGAAGCGTCGTCTCGATGACGAACTCGACCGCCACCTGGTTGCCACCCTCCATGAAGCTCAGGACTTGGAGATCCGCGATCTCGAACTGGCCTGCTACCTCGAAGAACTGCGCGACGTTCTTCTTTCCTGTGAGGGGTTTCATCCACGGCACACCCGCATGAACCGAGGAGTTGTCGGCCCACGACTCCCACTCGACGTCGTCGGCGAGCGTGTCCAGGATCGCGGGAACGTCACCCTTGCCAAATGCCTCGTAGATCGACTGCACGATGGTCAAGTTGCTCATCTTTGCTCCTTCACGTCGGGGTCGAGCGACGCCCCGACGCTAATGGCAGACCGCGGTGCGGGTGCCACCGGACGCCGGGAGCGGGGGACCTTCGCCTCGGTTGTCCTCATTGGCCGTTCTCCTACCTTTCTTGGCACCATCTCGTTCATCCTGTAACTCCTATTTCTTGGATCCATCTCGGATCGGGTGGGTGGACCGTGTGAGAAGATCCTCGGCGCGCGCCGTCACGGAATGGTCACCAATCGGGGTCCGGCATGTCGACGCACCGGCATCAGGAGACATGGATCCGGACCATCCGGTGTACGGCAAGGTGCTTGCCTTCACGGGAGGCATGTTCTCCATGTCGCGATCCGAAGCCGCGGATCTCATCACAAGCCTCGGCGCCAACTTTAAGAAAAACATGTCCGCCGCCGTCGACTACCTCGTGATCGGGGACCTCGACGTTGTTTCCTTCACAGATGGGCAGATGACGGGCAAGCTGACAGGGGCAGTCGAACTGCGGAACGAGGGATCAACGCTAGAGATCCTGTCGGAGCGCGACTTTGTAGGTCTCGTCAACTCGTGAAGGTGTCCGGACGCGACGTCTGGCCAAGAACTCAACCCCCGACGTTGATGCGCCCCGAGTTTGATGGAGACTGCACCGAACGCGCGAGCAGATCAACGCCGGCAACCGGCACGGCGACCCGCTCAAGTAGGCGCGTCGGTGTGCTCGGCCAGTCCCCAGGCCGCGTCCATTAGTCCAGCTCGGCGGCGTCGCTGTAGTTGCGAAGGTGGGTGACGGTCTTGGTCAGTCCGATGTGTTCTGGGGCACGTGTGCGGTCAGGAAGTCGGCCGTGTTCTCGGTGATGATGAAGTC
>JANPOJ010000716.1:0-11833 GCA_031427935.1 Ilumatobacteraceae bacterium
CCTCTTCGCTGTGAGAGAAATGGTCCGTGGCGATGTCGGCGAAGAGCGCGAGCGCTGGGCTGCGTGGGCAGGTATCGCTTCGTTCTGGGTGCTCGCGCCGGTCGCCGCATTCGGTGCGATGAGGACTCGCCGACGTGACCGCGCGATTCTGTTGATTCCGGTGCTGATTGCCCTGGTGACGACCGTCGTGATCTACGGCGGCCATCGCATCCGTTCGTCGGCCGAGCCATCCATCGTGATCCTTGCTGCTGTGGCGGTCGAGCACTGGATGACCCGGAGCCGACTGGCTAGGGGAGTACCTCGGCATTGAGTTGACCCACCGACACGGCGACTTCGTCACCGTGAATCGGGTGATGACACGCCACGAAGTGGCCGGTAGCAATCGCTCGCAGTTGTGGCTCCTCGTTGCGACAAACGTCGCTTGCTGCCGGGCAGCGGGTGTGGAAACGGCAGCCAGGTGGGGGGAGCACGGGCGACGGTGGCTCACCCTCGATTGCGGTCCGCGCCGTGACGACCGTCGGATCGGCGACCGGGATCGAGTTGAGCAGCACCTGCGTGTAGTGGTGTGCGGGCGCCCGGTACAGGTCGTCGGAAGGGGCGACCTCGCAAATCTTGCCGAGGTACATCACCGCAACGCGGTCGCTGATGTTCTTCACCACCGCCAGATCGTGGGCGATGAAGATCAGCGTCAGCCCGTGCTTGGCTTTGAGATCCTCGAGCAGGTTCAGGACCTGAGCCTGCACGCTGACGTCGAGGGCACTGACCGGCTCGTCGCAGATGATCAGCGTCGGATCGAGCACCAGCGAACGGGCGATGGAGATGCGCTGGCACTGGCCGCCCGAGAATTGATGGGGCTGGCTCTCAGTGGCGCGCTGAGGGTCGATGCCGACCTCCTCGAGCAGCGCGTCGACCTTCGCGCGTTGTTCCGCGCTGGTGCCGCGCTTCCAGATCGACAACGGCTCCATGACGATGTCGCGAACCTTACGCCGGGGATTCAGCGACGAGATCGGGTCCTGGAAGATCATCTGCATGCGGGTTCGTGCTTGGCGCATGTCGTCGCCGCTCATCGCGGTGAGCTGCCGCCCCTCGAACAGCACCGATCCGCTCGTCGGTCGCGGCAGCTGCATGATCGCCCTGCCGGTGGTGCTCTTGCCGCAACCAGACTCGCCAACGACACCCAGCGTTTCGCCGCGCAACACGTCGAGGCTGATCCCGCTGACTGCGTTGACCTTCAGCCCCGTGCGACCGACGGGAAACTCCACGACCAGATCCTCCACACGGAGCAAGATGTCGCCTTGGTCGCGCAGATGTGCCTTGCCGGTACCCGCCATCAGGCCGCCACCTCAGCTTCGCGTCGGCGCCGCTCTTTGGTCTCTAGGTACTGCGGCGAGCCGACCGGATACCAACACGCATACGTGTGGCGCGGGTCCTCGACGGTCGGGATGAGGGGCGGCTCCTCCTCTCGACAGCGCGGTTGAACATACGGGCACCGCGGTGAGAAGCGACAGCCTGTTGGGGGATTGACCAGATCGGGTGGGCGACCGCTGATCACGTTGAGTCGTGTGTGGCTGACGTCGGCCAACTTTGGGATGCTCTGCAGCAATGCCTCGGTGTAGGGCATCTTCATGTTGGCGAACAGTTCGGCCGTCGGCGCCATCTCGACCAGCTTGCCGCCGTACATCACACCGATGTCGTCGGTGTGGCCGGCGACGACGCCGAGATCATGGGTGACGAGCAGAAGCGACATGTTCCGGTCGCGGCGTTGCTCGCCGAGCAGATCGAGGATCTGCGCTTGCACGGTGACATCGAGCGCGGTGGTCGGTTCGTCGGCCAGCAACAACGTGGGACCGCACGCCATCGCGATCGCGATCATGATGCGTTGGCGCATGCCTCCCGACATCTCGTGCGGGTACTGCTGCAGCCGCCGGCCGGGGGCCGGGATGCGCACATCCTGCATCAACTTTTCGGCTGTCGTCCATGCGAGGGCCTTCGGCATGTCGAGATGTATCCGCAGCGGCTCAGCGATCTGGGCACCGATCTTCATGAGCGGGTTCAGCGATGTCATCGGATCTTGAAAGATCATCGCCATCTCCTTGCCCCAAACGTCGCGCATCGCCCGTCGTGAGAGCCCGCCGATCTCGCGACCTTCGAAGCGAATGCTGCCCTGACGAATCGTGCCGCGGGGTGGAAGGAGACCCATGATCGATCGCGACAGGATGGTCTTGCCCGAGCCGCTTTCGCCGACGATGCCGAGCGCCTTGCCGCGCTCGAGCTGCAGCGAAACTCCGTCGACGGCGCGCACGACGCCACGCGGTGTCTGGAAATGGGTGCGGACATCCTCGAGTTCCAACAGCGGTCCGTCGGTTTCCCTGGTCGAGGCCTGGATCCTGATGCTCATACTGCAGCCTCACGGATGTCGAACTTGCGCGCCAGTCGATCGCCGATGAAGTTGAAGCTGAGGACGGTGAGGAACAAGAACAAGCACGGAAAGATTGCCGCCCACCATGCCTTGCCGAGGTCATCGCGGGAGGCGTCGATCATCTTTCCCCATGTCTGCGGTCGTTCGACGCCGAGCCCCAAGAACGCCAGCGTGCCTTCTGCTGCGATCAAGATGCCGAGACCGGTCACGGCGACCGTGACCATTGCCGGGACGAGATTCGGCATGATCTCGCGCCAGATCACACGACGGGGCTTGGCGCCGACGCTGCGCGCCGCCAAGACGAAGTCGCGTTCGCGCAGCGCAAGCGTCTGGGCGCGCACGATGCGTGCGAACGGAGCGATCGACAAGATTCCGAGGGTGATCATGATCTCCTCGGAACGGGTCAGCCAGGCGATCGCCGTGATCGACTCCTTGATCTGATCCGACCGTTGAATCAGCAACAGCGCCAACAGCAACGGCGGCAAGGCAAGGAGGCAATCGACCACGATCGATACGACGCGATCCGCCCAGCCGCGGTAGTAGCCGGCGAGGACGCCCAACAAGCCGCCGACCGTGAGACCGATGATGGTGGCTCCGATGCCGATGATCAGGGTCTGGCGAGCGCCGTAGATGCATCTGGCGAACACGTCATGGCTGGAGTTGTCGGTGCCGAACCACGCCGTCCACCCTGGTCCGAGTCCGTACTTCTTGGCCCGTCCGTTGACCTGAATCTTGGCGTCGTAGGTGCGGATGAATGGCAGGTAGCTGGCCGCGAACGCACAGATCCCGAGGACGGTCAGCCAGGCCACGCCGAACATCCATCCGAGTTGTGGGACCTTGTTGCGCGCCTTCGCGTACACGACGGTGCCCGTTGGCGTTGGAGTTGGGGTGAGAGTCGCGGTCATCGTCGCACCCTCACGTCAATGCCCGCGCGTGGCGGATGCGGGGGTCGATCACTGCGTACAGCAGATCGATGACCAGATTGGCGACGCAGACGACGGCGACCACGATTGCCGTCACCGACTGCACGACGAACAGGTCTTTGGACAGAATCGATGTCAGCAAGAGCGATCCCATCCCCTTCATGTTGAAGTACTGCTCCACCACCAGCGCCCCGCCGACGATCCCTCCAAGTTGCACACCGACACTGGTGAGCAGCGAGAAGAGGGAGTTGCGCAGTGCGTGCGTCCACAACACGCGACCAGGTGGTACGCCTTTGGCACTGGCCAGTGTGACGAAATCGCTCTGCAACGTCTGGATCATGTCGCCGCGCAACAGCCTGGCGAAAATCGCGGCGAGCGGCAGCGTGAGCACCACGACGGGTAAGAAGAAGTTGCGGAAGTGGGCACCGAGGTCGTCCCACGGCATCACCTTCTCGCCGGTACGGGGGAACCACCCCAGCTTGACGACGAACAGGAAGATGATGAATGGCGCAAGGACGAGAGCCGGCAACGACACGAACAAGAACGACAGGAAGTTGCCTCCACGATCGAATCGCGAGTCACGCTTGTACGCCTGATACACGGCGGTGGGGATGGCGATGATCAGCGCCCACAGCACTGCATAGAAGCCCAGGAAGATCGTCACCAGCACGCGACCGCTGAGGTACTTGGCCACCGTCGTGTTCTGCTGCACGCTGACCCCGAAGTCGCCGCGGAACATCTTTTCGAGCCAGAACCAGTACTGCCCGAACACGTTTCCGTTGAGGTGGTACCTGGCGTTGACAGCCTCCGCCTGATCGAGCCGCACCGTGCCGCCGAGCATCGTCAGTGCCGGGTCGCCCGGCTTGTTCATGCCGATGCGCATGAACACCATCACACCGAAGGTGACGAGAAAGAAGACGATCGCAAACTGCAACAGTCGCTGAAGGAGATAACGCACGCGAACCTCGTCACATGGATTCGGAGAAGTGACCGGGGTGGGTCAGTTGCTGCTGACCCACCCCGGGGAAATCCTGTCTAGCCCTGGTCGAGCCAGAGCGCGTTGACCCAGAACTGGCCGCCGAAGCCCGCGCCGTCGCGAGCCTTTGTGCCGTCGGGCATCGTCGTCTCGCCAACGCCATGCAACTGCGGAGTCGACATCACTGCCCACAGCGCATACGACACCGGGATCTGGTAACACTGCTTGGCCATCTCCTTGTTGATGGCCTCGGCAGCTGCCTGACGAGCTGCGGGATCGGGATCCGAGCGGGCGGTTGCCAGGCTCGAATCGACGATCGGATTCTGGATGCGATCGAAGTTCAGTGACAGTCCACCGTCAGGCGCGTATGACTTCGAGTTCCACCAGAAGTTCTGCTCGTCAACCTTGAAACCGGCGTGCTGGCGCCAGCCGTAGATGAAGAAGTTCGGCGCACCGAAGAGTGCGTTGGTGATGAACTGGTCCTGGGGGATGGTCTCGACGGTTGTGTCGACTCCAATCTGCGACCAGTATCCCTTCAACAGGTCTGCGACCTGATCACCGGTTCTGTCGGCGGTGTGACCGTAGGTGATCGCAACGGGCCCAGGATGGTCCGTCTGGTAGTCGGCGATCAACGCCTTGGCGCCATCGATGTCTTGGTCGATCTTGAAGCCGTTGTCCTCGAGGTATCCCTCTTGACCTGGCGAGAACACACTGTTGGCCGGCTTCAGCAAGCCACCACCGGTGAGGTCGATCAACTCCTGGCGATCGATGGCCATGGACAACGCGCAGCGCACGCGGGCGTCTTGGTACGGACCCGGCTTGGCGCCGTCGATCAGCAAGTAGTTGGTCTCACCGAATTGCTCCTGCTTCGCCATGGAGAAGTCCGTATCATCCACGAAGTCGGCGATGACCGCAGCGTTCGAATCCGCGAAGACATCGATGTCGCCACTTCGCAACGCGCCTTCGGCCGTGGTCGAGTCTTCGATGACCTTGAACGTGATCTTGTCGAGGTATGGGAGCTGCACACCGTTGGCGTCCTTCTGCCAGTAGGTCGGGTTCTTGGTCACCACGAGCGAGTCGCGTGGTGCGTAGCTCTGGACGATGAACGGGCCGGAACCGATGGGTGCAGTGGCCTTGGTCGGATCGGTGTCGACGGCTGTGAGCCATGTCGGCGAGGCGATGAGACCGAGCTGCCCGGTGAGGTAGAAGTCGAAGCCCGGCCACGGAAGTGGCTGAGCCGGGTCGCCGTCCTTGCCCGTGAAGATGGTGAGGGTCATGTCATCGACCTTCGCGATCTTGAACTCGTTCTTGGCCGGGTCCGCAGCAGTCGGCACCTTGGCGAGGTCGACGAGCTGTGCGGCGAGCAGCAGGCCGAGCCCTGAGCGTTGGATGTTGGTGATGACCGCATCGGCATTCACGGGCGTGCCATCGGTGAACGAGATACCGCTACGAACCTTGATCGTCCACTCCGTCGAATCTGCGTTCGGGGTGATCGATTCGGCCAGGTAGGGGTGGACCTTGTTGTCGGCGCCGATCGCGGCGATGGGGTCGAAAAACGACCGTGCACGTTCCTGGCAGTAGGAGTCGCACTGCATCGCTGCGGGGGTCCACGGGTTGGTGACTTCTGCCTCGCCGCTGACCGTGATCTCTCCACCTGGCGTCACCGCCGGGGCGGGCGTGGTGGAAGGTGAGGTGTCCGCGGCGACCGTTGTTTCGGCCGCAACCGTCGCCCCTGTGGTGTCGCCGCTCGAGACGAGCGTTGCCTCGGTTCCACCGGTTGTCACGTTGGTTGTGTTGCCGTCGTCCTTCTTGCCACATGCCGCTGCAATGAGCCCGAGACTGAGCACCGCCGCTGTGATGATTCGCTTGCTCGATCGTTGCCTGAGTCGCACCATTTCCCCCTCTGATTCGGTGATTTTCTGTCGCTTCTGTGTGACGGTTGCGATGTGACCCTCATCACATGTCGACTGTGGGGCACCTTAGTCATGCCATGTGCCTTGTCAACGACCCGACCGGATACCGTTGCCGATCGTGCCGCAATTGCGCGACGAGTACCTCGAACGTGCCCATGCGCACCGGCTGTCGCCGCTTCACCCTCGCTACGGCGAGATCGTTGCGGGCCACGCCCGGGCCGTGGAAGCAGGCGAGCCGTGCTACGAGGACCCCTCCACACGGCTCATGGTGTTCACCGCAGCGTTTCTCGCTGACCGCGGCTACTGCTGCGAGAGCGGGTGCCGGCACTGTCCGTTCGTGGTCGACTGAACTACCGTCCCGCCATGGCTGCCGATCGAATTGCCGACCTCCGGGTGTCGAAACCGAAGTCGTTCCAACTCAGCAAGTGTGACCCGGGCAGCAAGCTCGGTTGGCGCAAGGAAGCAGCTGCAGCCGAGCTCGAACACGTGAAGCTGAAGCTCGACGAGCTGCAGCAACGGTTGGCGGCCCAAGCCACTCGTAGCGTGCTGCTGGTGCTGCAAGCCCGCGATGCAGCCGGCAAGGACGGCACGGTTCGCGCGATCCTGTCGGGCCTCAACCCGGCAGGCGTCAGCGTCACCAGCTTCAAGGTGCCAGGGGGCCGAGAGACCGAGCAGGACTACCTGTGGCGCGTCCACGCCGCGTGCCCAGGCGATGGTGAGATCGGCGTGTTCAACCGCAGTCACTACGAAGACGTGCTGGTGGTGAGGGTGAAGGGATTCGTGACGCAGCAGGTGTGGGGCAAGCGCTACCGACACATCAACGAGTTCGAACGGATGCTGAGCGACGAGGGAACCAAGATCGTCAAGTGCTTCCTCCATGTATCGAAGGCAGAGCAGGCGCGGCGGTTCCAGGACCGTCTCGACGACCCGACCAAGAGCTGGAAGTTCCGCGAGGGCGACCTGGCCGACCGCAAGCTGTGGCCGAAGTTCCAGCAGGCCTACGAGGACATGATGTGCAAGACCTCGACGTCTCACGCGCCGTGGTACGTGGTGCCAGCCGACCACAACTGGGTGCGCAACCTCGCCGTCGCCAAGATCTTGCTCGGCGCCCTGCAAGACATCGATCCCCAGTTCCCCGCACCGGATCCGAACATCCACACGTTCAAGATCGTCTAATCGCCCCGCAGACCGGTCGGCGGCGGCTGGGCGATCTGATCGGGGAAGTGCGCACTTTCGACGCGACCTGTGTGCATCCACAGTGCGCACTTCGCGTCGGGAACCGCTGAAATGGTGGCGGCGTTACCTGCTGTGGGCCTTGACGAAATGTAAGGTCCACGGGGACATGAGCATGCTGATCTCGACCACTCTCGCCGAGGCGCTGTCCGCGCTCGCTGCTGAGCCGACGTCGATGGTGCTCGCCGGTGGCACCGACGTGATGGTGGAGGTCAACGGTGGTCATCGCCGGCCGGAGAACGTGATTGCCGTGGGTCGCATTCCCGAGTTGCGGACCTGGGCGCACGACGCCGGGTCGGCGACCTTGCGCATCGGCGCCGGGGTGACGTACGCCGAACTGGAAGGCGACCCGTTCCTGCGATGGGTCCCTGCGTTGAGCCAGGCAGCGCGCACGGTCGGATCGCCGCAGATCCGTCACGCGGCGACGCTTGGCGGCAATGTGGCCACGTGCTCGCCTGCTGGCGACGGCCTTCCGGTTCTGGCGGCTCTCGAAGCGGTCGTGCACCTCGTGTCGGCGACCGGCAACCGCTCTCTTGCGTTCGACGCCTTCATGACCGGGCCGAAGCGCACCGCGCTGTTGCCCGGTGAATTGATCGAATCGGTGTCGATGCCGGTGTTCACCCGGTGGCAGGGATACGCCAAGGTCGGCGTGCGCAACGCGATGGTCATCTCCAATGCCGGGGCGTGCCTGGCGCTCGACGACATCGGGGGAGTGCGGCTGGCGCTCGGCTCGGTTGGCCCGACGATCATCCGGTGCACCGAGGCCGAGTCCTTCGCTCGGTCGGTGGTCCATCACGACACTCGCTCGGTCTCGGATGCCAATGCTGTCGAGTTCGGCAACCTCGCTGCGTCGGCTGCCCGCCCGATCGATGACCACCGCTCCACAGCCGAGTACCGGCGTCACGCTGTCGCCGTGTTGGCACGACGACTGCTGCGGAGGGCATTTCCGAATGGCTGAGCACCAGCACTTCGAACTGCATGTCAACGGTTCGTTGCACCAGGTCCGCGACGCATGGATCGGGGAAAGCCTGCTGTACGTGCTGCGCGAGCGGCTGGGCCTGATGGGCAGCAAAGGCGCGTGCGAGCAGGGTGAGTGCGGGTCGTGCAGCGTTCTGCTGGATGATGAATTGGTCTGCAGTTGCCTGGTGTTGGCGGCGTCGGCGCCAGGGCAGGAGATCGTCACCATCGAAGGGATCGCACCCGTTGGCTCACCCAGCGATGTGCAGCAGGCGTTCGTCGAGTTCGGGGCCGTGCAGTGCGGGTTCTGCACGCCCGGTCTGATCATGGCCACACACGCCTTGCTGGAGCGCACACCGCAGCCGACCGAGACGGAGATACGCGAGGAGATGTCGGGCAACATCTGCCGGTGCACGGGCTACGGGCGGATCATCGAGGCGGTCCAACAGGTCGCCGTCTCGCGGCGGGACCAACCATGAGCACCGTCACCCGCGAAGGCGTCGTCAGCGGCCGGTTGGGCGACAGCGCGCCGCGGCCCGATGGCATCGCCAAGGTGCAGGGGTCGTTCTCGTTCTCCGGTGACCTGTCCGCCGACGGGTTCCTGTGGGGGGCCACCCTTCGCTCGCCGCATCCCTCCGCCAGGATCCTGCGCATCGATGTGACACCAGCGTGGCGAATCAACGGAGTCGCCGCGATCGTGACCGCCGCCGACGTTCCCGGCAAGCCGACGTACGGGCTGATCAGCAGTGACCAGCCGGTGTTTGCCAGCGACGTCGTGCGCTACGTCGGTGAGCCGATCGCGGCCGTTGCGGCCGATCATCCCGAGACGTGTCGACGAGCCCTCGAGGCGATCATCGTCGAGTACGAGGTGATGACCCCGCTGACCGATCCCGAGCATGCCATCGACGGCAGCCACCCGCCTATCCATCCATCGGGAAACGTGATCCGTCACCAACGGATCGTGACCGGCGACCAGAACCTGGTCGGCGAGGTCGTGGTCGAGGGCACGTATGAGCTGGGCATGCAGGACCAAGCGTTCCTCGGCCTCGAGGCCGCACTGGCGCTGCCCGATCCCGGGGGCGCCGGCGTGGAGTTGTTCGTCGCCACCCAGTGGCTGCACGAGGACCGCGGCCAGATCGCCGCCTGCCTCGACCTGGCACCCGACAAGGTTCGCCTGACCCTCGGGGGAGTCGGTGGCGCCTTCGGAGCCCGCGAAGACATCAGTCTGCAGGTGCACACCTGCTTGCTGGCGCTACGTACCGGTCGACCGGTGCGTATGGCGTACAGCCGCGAGGAGAGCTTCCTCGGGCATGTGCACCGGCACCCGGCCAAGATCTGGATGCGGCACCACGCAACTCGCGCCGGCGTGATCCAGCGAATCGAGGCTCGCATGGTGCTCGACGGGGGTGCGTACGCCTCGACGTCGTCGGCCGTGCTGATCAACGCCGTGACCCACACGCAGGGGCCGTACAAGTGCACCAACGCAACCGTCGACGGGTATGCCGTTCGCACCAACAACCTGCCATGCGGTGCGATGCGCGGCTTCGGGGTGGTGCAGGCCTGCTTCGCCCACGAGGGTCAGATGGACAAGCTGGCCGTGGCGTGCGGCATCGACCCCGTCGAGATCCGCCTGCTCAACGCGATGGAGACCGGCGACGCCCTCATCACCGGGCAGGTGATCGAGAACGTTGCCCCGGTTGCCGAATGCATCCGCGCAACAGCAGCACTCCCGCTGCCCGACACACCGGTGGGCGGGCTCGACGGCGACCCGATGCAGCTGCCCGGCGGCGCGGGGTTGACCGCCGACGCATCACACATCCGCCGCGGCATCGGGTGGGGTGTGGCGATGAAGAACTTGATGTACTCCGAGGCGTTCGACGACTATGCGACGGCGCGCTGTCGCCTGGTCGACGGTATGGCCTACCTGAAGTTCGCCACATCCGAGGTCGGCCAGGGCTTCGTCGTGCTTGCGCAGCAGATCGCCCGCACTGTACTCGGTGTCGACGACGTCGTGCTGCAACCGATCGACACCACGATCGGATCCGCTGGTTCGACGTCGGCGTCGCGTCAGACATGGATGAGTGGCGGGGCGGTCGACGGTGCGTGCCGCCTGGTGCGTGAACGCCTCTTCGAACACCTCGGGTCACGCCACGACGTCGACCCGCTGAGGTTGGCGATCGATGGGCGAGACGTCGTCGACACGATGGGCCCGCTCCGCATCCCGGTGGCCACCGCCGCTCTCGGGATGACCTTCGAGGAGACCTTCGAGCATCACCATCGCCCGACCGAGGAGCTAGACGAGAACGGGCAGGGCAACTGCCACACCGCGTTCGCGTTCGTCGCGCATCGCGCCGTCGTCGACGTCGACCCGGAGCTCGGTCTTGTCAAGGTCGTGCAGATCGCGACCGCACAAGATGTCGGCGTCGCGTTGAACCCGCTGAGCGTGCGCGGCCAGATCGAAGGGGGCGTTGCACAAGGCCTGGGGCTGGCCGTGATGGAGGAGATCATCGTCACCGACGGTCGCATCCGCAATGCCAGCTTCACCGACTACCTGTTGCCGACGATGCTCGACATGCCACCGGTCGTGGCGACGTTGATCGAACATCCGGATCCCATGGCGCCGCTGGGCGCCAAGGGGGTCGGCGAGCCGCCGTGCATCTCGTCGACCCCAGCAATCGTGGCCGCCATTCGTGATGCGATCGGGCGCGATCTGTGGCGCGTCCCCGTTCGTCCCTCCGACATCTGCCTGCCCAACCGCTAGGTTGATCGACGTGTCGAATGAGCGCGAAATCATGACGTGGGAGATGTTCGGGGAAGCGTCGCGGGTGCTGTCGCAGATGGTCGCCGACGACTACGAGCCCGACATGATCCTGTCGATCGCTCGTGGCGGCCTGCTGATCGGTGGCGCCATGGGCTACGCGCTGTCGGTGAAGAACGTGTACACCATGAACGTCGAGTTCTACACGGGTGTCGATGAGCGGCTGGAGGTGCCACGCATCCTCCCGCCGGCCCCCGATTTCGTCGATGTCAGCGACGCGCGCATCCTGATTGCCGACGATGTTGCCGACACCGGCCACACGCTGCGCAGCGTGCAACTGTTCTGCGAGGGCAAGGTCGCCGAGGTGCGCACCGCGGTGCTGTACGAGAAGAGCCACTCGGTCGTGCAATGCGACTACGTGTGGAAGCGCACCGACAAGTGGATCAACTTCCCATGGAGCGACAAGCCGCCGGTGGCCAAGCGCACCTGGGCCGTCAACGACGCGTGAGCCGCCAAGGCACGCGCCGCGTGCATCGCTTCGACTACCACGCCCCGGCGCGTTGTTGCTCGCAGTGAGTGTGTTCCTCATCGAATCGGGCAGCCCCCGAACGCAACGGACGGTTCCGGGGCAGCCCGGGTGGCCAGGAGCGAATC
>JANPOJ010000717.1:0-4772 GCA_031427935.1 Ilumatobacteraceae bacterium
CGAACAGCGGCGTCAACGCCATCGAGGCCAGGTCGAGGTGGTTGGTGACGCGCGCACTGAAGAACGAGGGCCCGACCCACAGCAACGTCCACGAGAGCATCGACGACGTCAGCAGCATCGCCGAGAACTTGCGGCGGCCGAAGAGGATCAAGACGTTCATCAGCACGTAGCGCACGATCAGGAACGTCACGATCGCGACGGTGAAGGCAACCGCGACCTGATACGGGTCACCCATGAACATCCCGACGTACGCGGCCCCCACGAAGCCACCGGCCTTGAGGTTGTAGTTGTGGGCGACGCCGAACGAACCGAGTGCAGACAGCAGCACCGCGGTGGGGATCCAGCGGTTGGCGATCGACATCGTGCCGAAGCCGGCGAGCGGAGCCAGGTCGTTGACACCCTTCAACTGCAGCAACAGTGCCAGGGCGATGGGCAACGAGACGATGACGCCGGCCAGCAGCACGGCCTTGGTCGTGCGCTTGATCCCTTGACGCCCCATGTCGTGGGCGATCAGCGCCGGCACCACGTAGCCCGCACCGACGAAGAGCGGGATGTTGCTCTCCCACAACCACGGACCACTTGGGCTGAGCTTCAGCATCACCGTCTGGATCGAGATCGAGATCAACGCCATCAGCGTGAACTTGGTGCGGCCGTACAGCATGAAGTGCTTCCGCAAGAAGTGATTCATGATGGCGTACGACAGCAGTGCGTTGACGAAGGTGGCGACGACCACCATCGGGTACACCAGGAACACAGCGATGTAGCCGGGCACCACGATCGACCCGGTGGTCAGGTGCAGGCGCTCGTAGAGCATCATCGACACGCAGATCCCGAAGACGAACGCGAACCGCACGATCTCCGACGAGAAGAGGTAGTCGTGCACTAGTCGGTCTCGGAGAGGTCTGCATCAGCGAGGTCGGCCTCGGTCTCGAATGACTCCGCGACCCACGGCTCGGCGATGTTCTCGAAGTAGTCGAGCATCATCTCCGCTTGGTGCGTGTGGATGTTGACGAAGCCGACGACGAGCACGTGTGAGGTCGGCATCTGGCCGATCATCCGATCGACGATCGTCTCGACAGGCGGGCTGTGCGTATCGCCGAGGTTGATGATGTGATCGAGCGGGTAGCCGTTCTGCACGAGCAGATCGGTGACCAGACCCTCGAAGGCGCCGAACGTGACCAAGCGCATGAAGTCGAGGTCCCGCACGGCGACTTCGGCGAACTGCACAGCGCGGCGTTCGCGGTCGGTTCGGTTGTTGAGGATCCCGACCGTCGTGGTCTCGGGGGTCATGTACGGGACGAGCTTCTCCATCGCCACCGTCATCGACTCGCGATCGTTGACGGCGAACAGGTTGGCCCACGTCACGCGCTTGCCGAGGATCTTCAACTCCTTCATCCGCAGCACGCCGGGATCGGGGTCGGCCGCCCACATGCCCCGGAAGGCCACATCGCGAGGAATGCCGGCGAGCTCGGCGACCGCCAACGCAATGGCGACGTTCTCTTTGAACGCGATGTAGTCGAACTTCTCCAACTCCTCGTCGGTGACCCACTCGGGATCGGCGACGATCAGGCGGCTCCCGCGTTTGGCGGCGACCTCCTCCATGATCGGCACGATCAGCGGGTTGCGCTCGGAGGTGATCAGCACGCCGTTGTACGGGCAGGTGTTCAGCAGCGAGCGGGCGATCTCCGGCAGGGTCTCACCCATCACGTCTTGGTGATCCTCACGGACGTTGGTGATCACGCCGATGTTCGAGCGGACGATCATCTTCTCGCTGACGGCTTGGTACTGCGGCTTCAGCGCCATGCATTCGATGACCAACGCGCGCACGTCGCCGTGGACGTACTTCTTGGTCACCTCGATCTGTTCGAGGATCGTCGGCGCCGCCTTGCGTTCGATCGGCTCGTCGACGCCGTCACGGTTGATGACCGCGGCGGCGGTGCCGGTCGACTTCGCCACGGTGACGATTCCGCCCTCGCGCAACAGCCCGGCGATGATGCGTGAGACGGTCGACTTGCCGCGGATGCCGTTGACGTGGATGCGGAAATCGAGCTTGTTGATCCGTCGGCGGTGCGCGAGCGATTCGCGCCCCCAGCGCGCGAGAAGCGCGAGGCACACGATGTACCCGCCGATTACTGCCAAGGGCATGTCGGTTTCATCGGCATTCTTGACAGTTTCCTGAAGGTGCCCGGGTGGGTAATTTCCGACCAAAAGTGTGTCGCAAGCAGGAAAGTTGGTTCGACGGGAAGGCGCGTGTTGCCCCTTTCACCTGCCGCCTCTAACATTGCAGGGTCCTGCGTTGGATCACCCGACGCGCCAAGTTGACAATACGTTCGCAAAGGTAGACGCGTGCCCACCATTCAGCAGCTCGTCCGGCAAGGTCGCAGCACCAAATTCTCCAAGACGAAGACGCCCGCCCTGAAGGGGTCGCCGCAGCGTCGTGGTGTCTGCACCCGTGTGTACACCAACACGCACAAGAAGCCGAACTCGGCCATGCGCAAGGTCGCTCGTGTGCGTCTGACCAGCGGTGTCGAGGTTACGGCGTACATCCCCGGAGAGGGTCACAACCTGCAGGAACACTCGATCGTGCTGGTCCGTGGCGGCCGTGTTCGCGATCTTCCCGGTGTGCGTTACAAGATCATTCGTGGCGCGCTCGACGCGGCCGGCGTGAAGAACCGCAAGCAAGCCCGCAGCCGGTATGGCGCAAAGCTCCAGAAGTAAGGATTGTTGACCCATGCCTCGTAAAGGTCCTGCACAGCGTCGCGAATTGACTCCCGACCCCATCTACCGTTCACTGCTCGTCGCCCAGATCGTCAACAAGGTGATGCTGCACGGCAAGCGCTCGGTCGCCGAGAAGATCGTCTATGACGCGCTGAAGATCGTCGAAGAGAAGTCGGGCGCCGAGCCCATCGCCACGCTGAAGCGGGCGCTCGACAACATCAAGCCGCCGTTGGAAGTGAAGAGCCGCCGTGTCGGTGGCGCCACCTACCAGGTGCCGATGGAAGTTCGCCCGCGCCGGGCCTCGACACTGGCCATCCGCTGGCTGGTCGACTTCAGCCGGGCCCGCCGCGAAAAGACCATGGCCGAGTGCCTGGCCGGCGAACTGCTCGACGCCGGCAACGGCTTGGGCGCGTCGATCAAGCGTCGCGACGACATGCAGAAGATGGCCGAGAGCAACAAGGCCTTCGCTCACTACCGCTGGTGACGTAACGGCCAGTACGCTGGCGAACGGGCACGGAGGAGGCTGTCATGGTTCCGAAAGCTGCCATATTCAAAGTCGTCACGCGATTTCATCGCACCGTGTTCGACCTGACGAAGGGCAAGATCACGGGCAAAGTCGGCGGCATGCCGGTGGTGAAGCTCACCACGGTCGGCCGTCAGTCTGGTCAGCAACGCACGACGATGTTGACGAGCCCGCTCGTCGAGGGCGACAACGTGACGCTGGTGGCCTCGTATGGGGGCGACGACCGCGACCCGGCATGGTTCTCGAACCTCGTCGCCAACCCCGATGTCGAGGTCGTCATGAGCAGCTCGCACCGCCAGATGCACGCCCGAGTGACCGAAGGCGACGAGCGCACGCGCCTGTGGGAGGCGTTGACCGCCAAGCACGCCAACTACGCCGGCTACCAGCGCAAGACGCAACGGCAGATACCGGTCGTCGTGCTCGAGCCGCGCCCCTAGCCTGCCGCATCGGGCGGCGGGCACTTGTTGCCGTCGCCGAGATCTTGCACGGTTGCCGCTTCGCCGACCTTCCAATCCGTCCCGTCGAAGTACAGCGCCTGCTTTTCGCGCACGCTGATGATCTTGTCGTTGAGCACCGCTGGGCTGCCGGTGCCATCGACCGGGCCGAGCAGGATCGACGCGTCGTACCAGCACGAGAACGTGATGGCGCTCGTCGGGTCCTCGAGGGCGACCGATTGCGTGACGATGTAGGACCCGCGCAGGTCGGTGGCGAAGTACTCGCCGCGCGCCGCGAGACCCTGGAAGTAGACCGTGCCCTGTCCGACCGCCGTGCCGCGCGAGCTGTGGAAATCGGCAGCGTGGCATGTCGCTGGCGCCTGGCCACACGCCATGTAGGCGGTGAAGAACTTCTGGATTCCCTGCTTGATCGCCTGCTCGACCGCCGGGTCGATCGGGGCAGGGATCGTCGATGCCACTGTCGTCTGCCCGGCAACGGTTGGCGACGGCGCTGCGGGGCCTGCTGCAGGCGCTGCCGTCGTCGATGTCGACTGGCTGGGGTTCGTTCCAGACAGGATGGGGCCGGCCGAATCCGACGTCGCGTCAGAACAGCCGGCGGACGACAACATGACCAGCACCGCAGCCATCCAACATCCGGCGGATCGCGGTTGGCGTTGGGTCACCGCCTCATTCAAGCAGGCTCGCAAGCGAGTCGTCCGGCGTGGTGTCGACACGTCGAACTCGCTCGTGCACCGCCCTGGCCTTGTCCGCGTCGAGCCGTGTCGGCTGCTTGCACAGCCAGTCGCGGATGTCGTGTTGGGTGCGCACGTGCACTTCGGCAGGACGGCTCAGCGTTTGCATCGTTGCCGCGCCGATCAGCACCAGCACGGATTGCACCGTCACGTCGAACCCGCACACCTCGGTCAGCACGTTGGTGGAACGCCGAGCCTCGAATCGTGTCTCGCGCAAGCGCTCACTGTCTCGGCCATCGATGGTCACGGTGTGCTCGCTGACCCAGACCTTGGCCCCCGGCTGATGCTCGAGGTAGATGGCGTAGACCCCGCCGGGCCCGATCATCAACCCGAATGTTCGATGTC
>JANPOJ010000718.1:0-2584 GCA_031427935.1 Ilumatobacteraceae bacterium
GTAGATCGTCAACGTCAGCGGGTGGCTGAACGTGGCGACGGGGGACGTGAAACAGTCCCCGACGTTCCAGCTACCGCTTTGGCAGCTCCAACTCGACATCAAAGCCGTGACCGAAGTGAGGTTCCGGGGGCCAGCCTTCAGCACGACGCGGTCGCCAAACTCACTCGTCTGTTGGGCCTGGAACGGCTGGCTCGGCACGTTTCCCGGAAAGGTTGACCCGATCGAGTCGTACACAACGACTGACGGCGGAGCGGCGTCCGCAGTCGTCAGAGCGCTCATCGTGATCCCAATCGCGAGGCTGGTGGCGAGAGCGAGGTAGCCCATCTTCTTGGTGGTAATGATCATTTTTCAGTCGTCAACGAGGAGGTCTTCCGGCTCCCTACCGAGAATTGTGTGCGTGGGCAGCGAGGGGCGTCCAACGACCAGCCCGCGCAGGTTCACAGACACGCGGTCTTCGACCGCGTTGGTCGGCAAGAGCGCTAGCCGATAGCGCTCAATGCGTTCACCTGGCCGTGGCCGTTGAACGAGTTGTAACCGACGCCACCGCTACACATCTGTGGTGCACCGTTGTCGACTGCCGGGAAGAAGGCGTAGATCGACAGATCAGCCGGGCAGCCAATTGGATCCGCGGTGTTCTGCAGTTTTGCCGCCACGGCTCCGGGTGAACGGACCCCGGTGCTGAACACCAGGGCGGCGACGCCAGCAACGTGCGGCGAGGCCATCGACGTGCCCTGCTGGTAGCAGTAGGTAGCGCCCGACGCATCGATCACGCGCCGCGCGGGCCGACAAGTAGTCGTCAGGAGGCTGGCCGGCCAAGTCGACAGCACCCGACCGTTGGGCGACGTCGCAGTCCGTTGCAGGATCGAATCACCGCCGGGAGCGACGACCTGCACGCCCCCCGAGCCGTAGCTCGAGTAGAACGACTTCAGGCCGAGGTTGCCGTTGGCTGAAACTCCGACCACGCCGGCGACCTCGACCGGCACGACCGCACAGTCGTTGTGGATCGCCCGCAGCACAGGGTTGGTGTCGTCCGGGCTGGTGGCGTCCTGGGTCGGGTGGGCCAGGTCGTCAGCCTGGTTCCCAGCGGCGGAGACGACAAGGGTGCCGTTCGACTGAGCGAAACGGATGGCCCGCCGCTCGGCGTTCCAGATCGCCCGTTGGCCAGGATCGTTGCGGCAGTTGAACAACCACGGGTCGGCGAAGTAACTGTTGTTCGTGACCTGGATGCCGTGGCTTCCGGCCCACATGAAGGCGCACACCACGGCCTCGGGGAAGAAGAAGCCGGCGGCGTTTCCGGCCTTGATGCCGGCGATCTTCACGTTGGGAGCCACCCCGACGATCCCGATCCCGTTGTTGGCCGCAGCAATTGTTCCGGCAGTATGAGTGCCGTGACCGTTGTCGTCGTTCCAGGCAGCGGGGCTCGTGTTGGGTACGCCACCAATGCACGAGACGCTGTTCGAGAAGTCGACGTTGTTCGCCAGATCGGGATGCGTGTAATCGAGGCCGGTGTCGATGTCGCCGACCACCACGCTCGGACTGCCACCATTGATGGCGCGTGCCTCCGGGGCGTGGATTTGGTCCATGTCCCACTGGAGGCTCGACAAGCTGTCCGCGCCAGGTGCCGGCGTGCCGACGGCCGACGCGTCCGACGAAGCTTGCGAATCGTCGGTCAATTGCGTGGCGAAAGAGGATGTGGCAGCGACGCCCTCCACGCGGGCATCCTTACCGACCGAGGAAGCGAAAGTTGCAGACGACGACCGCGCCACGACCACGCCGATCGCCCCGTACGAAGCGGCGATGGACCCGCCTGCGCCCGAGATCATCCCGGCCGCGCCCGAAGGCACGCTCTGGCCCTTGAACACCACGAGATATGTTTGACTGCCGGCGGCGGCCGAGGGCACGACCTGCGCTGCAGTGGTCGTCACGACGACTGTTGCCGCCACCAACGCGGTTGCTCCAAGAATCGAACGAAATCGCATGACGATCCCTCGCTTTCAGGTGGAACCGGCCCCGACGGCCCCATGCCACTGATCATTCTTTGCCTGATGCCGACCCAAGTCAAGAGTCGCCGGGTGGATAGCTCGTGGCGGTATGCGCCAGGTCTGCATGGTGTGCTGCCGCGGATCTCGTTGCCCTTCTTGCGGTCAGCGAGTTAGTCCCTCCAGCGGCTCGTTGGTCCATTCCCGGTGGAGTCGTAGCGTGGCGTCGATTGTTCGCATCCACGCGACGTCACGCGCATTCGCAACGAGCCCTTCACTCCCGTCACTCGGACCGAGCCGTTCTTGGCGAAGAAGGTCGTGTACCGCTCACCATCGACGACGTCGACCTGAAACCTGCCACACGGGCCCGTTCTTGTTGAGGTCTGGCCGACGGGAGGCCTCGGTGCCTCTACCTCCGCGGCGTGAACATCGCAGGGTTTCGGCACGGAACGCGGTCGAGGCTTACTCGGGGGTCTTGCCGTCCGAGACCGATCGAGTAAAGTCAAGCTCGCATCCATGCACAATGGAAGAGCAAGGAGGGAACATGCGTACAGCACGATTCGCCGCGGGGGTATTGGCAGCGGTCGCCTCGCTGGTGGTCGCCG
>JANPOJ010000719.1:0-8997 GCA_031427935.1 Ilumatobacteraceae bacterium
ATGCTGAAGCAGATCTATGTGATCGACCCTCCTGCAGAGGGCTGCCCCGACGGCGTGCAACCCGCCGCCGTGCTGATGGACCAGGGCTCGACCGATCTCGATGCCTTGGGCGCCGAGATCCGCCCCGACGACATCGCCACATTGATCTACACCAGCGGTACGACGGGCCCGCCGAAGGGCGTGATGATCAGCCAGTACAACGTCGTGTACACGGTCGAATCGCTGCGTCACTGCTTCGGGCTCGACAGCTTCGCCGGTCGCCGCGTCGTCAGCTACCTCCCCATGGCGCACATCGCCGAGCGGATGATGAGCCACTACCAGCAGCTCATCCTCGGCTACAGCGTCTACTGCTGCCCAGATGCCAACCAGCTGTCTTCGTACCTCAAAGAGGCGCGCCCTGAGATCGTGTTCGGCGTGCCGCGGGTCTGGGAGAAGATCTACAACGGCGTCAACGCTGCGCTGGCCTCGAGCCCCGAGAACAAGGCGAAGTTCGACGAGGGTGTTGCCTCGGCCATCGCTATCAAGGCCGCCGAACGCGACGGAACTGCCACCAAGGAACAACTCGACACCTGGGCGTTCCTCGACGCGGTCGCGTTCGCCAACGTGCGCGCCCTGGTCGGCCTCGACGCCGTGGTCGCTGCGGTGACCGGCGCCGCGGCGATCCCCCGCATCATCTTGGAGTGGTACAACGCGATCGGCGTGCCACTGAGCGAGATCTACGGGATGAGCGAGTCGAGTGGTCCGATGACGTGGAGCCCCAACGCCAATCGGCCGGGCTCGGTCGGCCAGCCAATCCCCGGATGCGATGTGGTGATCGCCGACGATGGCGAGGTGTTGTGTCGCGGAGGGCACGTGTTCAAGGGGTATTTCCAACTTCCCGACAAGACCGCCGAGACCGTCATCGACGGCTGGCTCTACTCGGGCGACATCGGCGAGCTCGACGAGGACGGCTATCTCCGCATCGTCGATCGGAAGAAGGAACTGATCATCACCTCCGGTGGCAAGAACATCAGCCCCGCCAACCTGGAGGCTGCCCTGAAGACCATCCCGCTGATCGGACAGGCGGCAGCCATCGGTGATGGCCGCAAGTTCTGTTCGGCGATCCTGGTGCTCGATCCCGAAGCAGCCCGAGTGTGGGCGAACACTCACGGGCGAGCGGGTACATCGCCGATCGAACTGGCAACCGACCCGGAGGTGATCGCCGAGGTGCAGCGCGATGTTGGCGAGGTCAACAAGCAGTTCGCCCAGGTCGAGCAGATCAAGAAGTTCACACTGGTCGGCGAGGAGTGGCTCCCCGACAGCGACATGCTGACGCCGACCTCGAAGCTGAAGCGACGTGGTGTGAATGCCCGATACGCCAGCGAGATCGAGTCGATGTACCGGGACCTCGACTACTAGGAAGGGCTAGGTCCAGCCCTATGCGTCGAGCTTGCTGAAGATCCGCTGCAGCGCGGCGATGTCGGTGTCGGTCAAGGCACTGGCGAAGTGTTGTTGCACCATGCGCCGATAGGTGATGTTGGCGTCGCGCCACTCGGCGCGACCCTCGCGCGTCAACGACACGGTGACCGCTCGCTTGTCGTCTGGCGTGGGAGTGGCGGCGCGTTGAACGAAGCCCTCCTCCTCGAGGCGGTCGAGACGACGCGACAAGCTGGACGGCAGCCCGTGCAATGCGTCGGACAGATCACCGACGCGCATCGATCCGCCCGACGCCTGCAGCGCAGCGAGGATCTCGAACCATGGCAGCGGCAGGTCGTAGTCATCGAGCAGGCCCGATTCGACCTTGCGCTGCAAGTCGGCTGCGACCACACCGAGCGAACGCCAGGTGGCCACACGGCCGGCGTCGAGCCGCGGCATGTACTAGGCGGTGGCTTTGAGCGCGGCAGCGAACGCTGCAAGTCCGAGATCGATCTCCCGTTCGTTGACCACGAGCGGAGGCATCCACCGCAGGCACTTGCCGTAGGTACCGGCGTTCATCACGATCATGTGCCCCTCTTCGAGGCAGTGCTTCTGGATTGCCGCAACCCGCGCAGCATCGTGGAACTCCGTACCGACCATCAGCCCGAGCCCGCGGACTTGGGCAATGACGTCGTGCTCTTGCGCCAGCTCGCGGATGCCTGCCTGCAACTGTTCGCCACGAGCGACGACGTTCTCCAAGAAGCCGGGCTCACTCATCACCTCGATCGTGGCCAGCGCTGCGGCACACCCCATTGCGTTACCGCCATATGTGCCACCGTGGCTGCCGGTCGGCCACTTGTCGTCGAGCTCGCGACGCGTACCGAGGGCGGCGAACGGGAACCCACTGGCGATGCCTTTCGCCATGCAGATGATGTCGGGCTCGATGCCGTAGTGCTCGACCGCGAACATCTTGCCGGTACGACCGAAGCCGCTCTGCACCTCGTCGGCGATGAACATGATCCCGTGCTGACGACAACGCTCGACGAGGCCAACGATGAACGCGTGAGGAGCGGGGATGTAGCCGCCTTCGCCCAGCACCGGCTCGAGGATCGCGGCCGCTGTCTCGTCGGGCGCGGTCATCGACTTCAACAGGTGATCGAAGCCCTTCAACGCTTCGGCAACGGCCGCGTCCTGGTCGGCGGCCAACGGGTCGGGGTACGGAGCGACGAACACACCGGCAGGCAAGGCGAAGTGGCCGGATCGGTACCCGGTCTTCGACGTCGTCATGGCCATCGCCATGTGCGTGCGGCCGTGGAAGCTGCCGCTGAACACGACCGTGTGCGGCCGCTTGGTGACCTGCTTGGCCAACTTGATCGCGGCCTCGGTGATCTCGGCGCCCGAGTTGGCGTAGAAGAAGGTGTCGATCGGGCCCGGCGCCAGCTCGCTGAGCTTGGCGGCCAGCGGCTCGAGCAGGTCGTGCTTGTAGACGTTGACCTGAGCATGGATGAACCGTTGGGCCTGCTCGCCGATCGCCTTGGCGACGTGCGGATGCGCGTGACCGGTGGAGTTGACGGCGATGCCCGCGGCAAAGTCGAGGTACTCCTCGCCGTCGGTCGTCGTGACCCAGCACCCCTTGCCGCTGGCAACCTGCAGCGGGGTGACCGAGAACCACACGTTGGACAGATGTGATGTCATGCGCGCAATGCTACGCCGCGCACAACAACCGGTCGAGAGCCGACCAGCTCAGTGTGCGAAGGCGGCGGCAAGCACGTCGGCGTAGGTGTCGGCGAGGTGGAATGTCATCGCCTCACGCACCTTCTCGGGCACGTCTTCGAGATCTGGACCGTTGCGCTTGGGAATGATCACTTCGGTGAGGCCCGCACGATGCGCGGCAAGCACCTTCTGCTTGAGCCCACCGATCGGCAAGACCTTGCCCTGCAACGTGATCTCACCGGTCATGCCGACGGTCGGCTTGACCGCTCGATCGGTGAGCAACGAGACCAGGGCCGTGGTCATCGTGATGCCCGCTGAGGGACCATCCTTCGGAACTGCGCCGGCCGGCACATGCACGTGCACCCGCTTGTTCATCGTCGCCAGATCGACACCGAGCTCCTCGGCATGCGACCGCACGTAGCTCAACGCGATCTGCGCGCTCTCTTTCATCACGTCGCCCAGCTGACCGGTGAGGGTCAGCGAGGGCTCGCCATCGACCGCGAGCGGGAAGGCCGTCGTCTCGATGAACAGCACATCACCGCCCATGCCGGTGACAGCGAGGCCGGTGGCCACGCCGGGTACGTTGGTGCGCTCGGGGATCTCGTCGTCGACCTTCACCCGGCCGAGCCACGTGCGCACATCGCCGGAGTCGACCACCAGTGGAGTCGATCCGTCGGAGGTGGCGACCTTGGCCGCGATCTTGCGGGTCAGCTTGCCGAGCTCGCGCTCGAGCGACCGTACGCCCGCCTCGCGGGTGTAGCCCGTGATGGTTGCCCGAAGGGCTGCCTCGGTCAACGACACCTCGTCGGCGCGCAACCCGGCGAGCTCGATCTGGCGCGGCAGCAGGTAGCGCTCGGCGATGAACACCTTCTCGTCCTCGGTGTAGCCGTCGAGGCGGATGAACTCCATCCGGTCGAGCAACGGTGCGGGAATGGTGTCGACCACGTTGGCGGTGGCGATGAACACGACGTTGCTGAGATCGAGATCGACCTCGAGGTAGTGGTCGCGAAACGTGTGGTTCTGTGCCGGGTCAAGCACCTCGAGCAGCGCGGCAGTGGGATCGCCACTCCACCCGCCGGCGCTCAACTTGTCGACCTCGTCGAGCAACACGACCGGGTTCATCGAACCAGCCTCGATGATCGCCCGAGCGATCCGACCCGGCTGGCTGCCGACGTACGTGCGGCGGTGGCCGCGGATCTCGGCTTCGTCACGCACGCCACCCAGCGACACACGCACGAACTTGCGACCCATCGCCCGGGCAACCGACTCGCCGAGGCTGGTCTTGCCGACACCGGGAGGCCCGACCAGGGTGAGCACCGCCCCGGATTGGCGAGCCGAGCCCTCGGCCGGCTGCACGTCGCGCGCCACCCGCAACTTGCGGACGGCGAGGAACTCCACGATGCGATCCTTCACCTCGTCGAGCCCGTAGTGGTCGGCGTCGAGCACTGCCCGCGCCTGGTCGAGATCGAGCTGCTCGTCGGTGCGGATGTTCCACGGCAGTTCGAAGATGCGATCGAGCCACGTGCGGATCCACGAGTGCTCCGGCGACTGCTGGCCCATGTGCTCGAGCCGGTCGATTTCCTTGTTGATCGCGTTGGCGGCCTTCTCCGGCAATGCCAACTCGGCGAGCTTGGCGCGGTACTGCCCGACGACGTCGTCGTCGCCCTCGCCCAACTCCTTGCGGATGGCTGCCAGCTGCTGGCGAAGCAGGTACTCGCGTTGCTGCTTGTCGACACCTTCGGTGACATCGGCGCGGATCTGGGCGGTGACCAACAGTTCGGCCATGTGGCCCTTGGCCCACTCGGTGACGAGGTCGATCCGCTCGCCGATGTCGATGGCGGCGAGCACGGCGACATGGTGCTCGAGGTCAGCCTCGCTCCACGTCGTGACGGCATCGGCCAACTGGCCGGGGTCGGCAATGCTGCGCAGGATCTCGGGGAGCCGGCGACTGTTGCGCAGCTTGGCGATCTCCTCCAGCACGACACGCAGCTCACGCGTCGCGGCCAACACTTGCGGGCTCGGGCGGCCGTCGCCGAGCAGCTCGATCTCGACATGGTCACTGCCACGCTCGCTGGGGTGCCGGACGACGATGCGGGCACGGACGTCGGCCTGCACGATCGCGGCCATCTCACCGTTGGGCATCGCCCCGGTGTTGGGGACCCGGGCCACGACGCCGATGTCGCCGGCAGCCTCGTTGTGGAGCACCAGTCGACCGTCGCCCGCGGAGGCGGCCTCGACGGCTGCACGAGCAGCATCCGACGACAGGGCAAACGTGAAGACCGTGCCTGGCAGCACCACCGTGGGCACGGTGAGCAACGGCAGGGTGAGCTGGCGTGTGTGGAGATCGGTCATGGGTGGGGAGGGTAACAACACAAAACTTGAGTTGCTACTGCTCAGCTTTATTGCGCCATGGCAGTGGCATGGGCCACAGCATCGTCCCACGAGGCCCGTTCGCCGAGCAGTTTGCGCATGCGCATGACCGGTTTGGGCAGGCCCACGCCCAGCACGCCGCGCAATCGACCGGCATGGCCGTACAGGGCCATGAACTTGCCGTCGAGGTCGCCCGTGATCACGCGCACCTCGTCGTCGCCGTGAGCACGGCCGACGAATTGGATGCGGCTGTCGAACTGGTCGCTCCAGAAGAACGGGACCGGGGCATACGGAATGCGCTCCTGCCCGGCCAGCTCGGCCAGCAGGTTGGCAGCAGCGGCGGATCCCTGCTCGGCGGCGTTGGTCCAGTGCTCGACCCGCATCTCCTCGCCGGTCTCGCCGAACAGTCGGTTCACCCAGCGGGCGCAATCGCCGGCGGCATAGACCCTTGGTGCGGCTCGCAGCGATTCGTCGCAGACGATCCCGTCACGAAGATCCAGCCCGCTTCCCGCCAACCAATCCGTCGCCGGCGACACGCCGATCCCGACCACGACCACATCCGCCGGCACGATGTTGCCGTCGCCGAGACGCACGCCGCTCACCCGCCCACCTTCGCCTTCGATGCCGGCAACCTGCACGCCGCAGCGCACGTCCACACCGTTGCGCGCGTGCACCCTGGCGACAGCCTCGCCCATCTCGGCACCCAGGCCGCGCATCATCGGCGCCGGCGCGCCTTCCAGCACGGTCACCGCGCAGCCGGTCTGCCTCGCGGTCGCGGCGACCTCGAGCCCGATGAAGCCGGCGCCGATCACCACCACCCGCGGGTGATCCGCGAGGCGCCGCCGAAGGCCGAGCGAGTCGTCGAGCGTTCGCAACATGGTGACCCCGTCGAGCGCCGGTTGACCGGGCAACGCCCTCGGCGCGCTGCCGGTGGCGATGATCACACCGTCGCCGACCAACACCTCACCCGTCTCCAACGTGACTGCGCGCGCGGTCGCATCGAACGCGATGGCCCGAACCCCGAGCCGCAGATCGAGATCCGACTCGGCCAACGCCTCGGGCTTGCGCAGCAGGATGCGATCGGGCTCCATCTCGCCCTTCAGCAACGCCTTGCTGAGTGGCGGCCTGTCGTAGGGCTGGTGCGTTTCATCCCCCACCAGCGTGATCGCCCCGGTGTACCCGCCGTTGCGCAGTGACTCGCAGGCCCACATCCCCGCCAACGACGCGCCGACGACCACGATCCGATCCATGGGGATGCAGCTTCGCGCATCGCCCTACGATCACCACGATGAGCGAAACGATCACCCTCGACGGCTGGCGCGGCCCGTGGCCCGACGACGACAAAGACGCCAACCTGAAAGCAGACATCGCCCTGTACGCGCACGTCGATCCACTCCGCACCGTGCGCGGGCTGTCGGATTCGATCGACGTGCCGGTGGGCGCGATCGTGCACTACGTGCTGGCCCGCTGGGCCAGTGAAGGTGCCTCGGGCCTGTTGGAACTGGGGCCGACGTTGTCTCGCCGTTTGCACGCCGTGTGCACCGACGCCGAGACCAACGGGTCGGACCAAGCGCGCCTTGCCGCATACGAACAGCTGCGCCAGATGATCTCGTGGCTCAACTACCCCCTCGATCACCCCGACGTCTACGACATCTAGATCGCTAGGTGCACTGGGTGCAGTGCACGTCGGGGTCGGGCTGGCGACGGATGAGATCGCTGACCCAGTCGACCAGCGGCACGCCTTCCACCGTCTCGGTGTAGAACGCCGGGCTGCTGAGCACGGTGTGACCTTGACCCGGCGCGATGTAGCTGCGCAGGTCGACGCCGGCAGCCTCGATCTGGGTCTCGTTACCGTCGATCATCGAAACGAGGTCGTTGGCCGGAAAGCCGAGGAGGCCGGCGAAGATCTTCTGCACGAAGTCGTTGGCATAATCGTGACGGCCGAAGATGATCTGCGAGTCGTGCTTGGCGGCCTGCACGAACAGTTCGGGAGCCCCCCAGTCGGCCGCGGTCAGACCGACGTTCTCGGGCCACGGTGGGATGGCGGCCTCCGTCCCCCACAAGTCACCGAGTCTGGCGTTGACCGCCGGGTCGGCGGGGTATGCGCCCGATCCATCGGCAAGCACCGTGATCGCCGACGCGGGCAAGAGATCGTGCGCCAGACCCGCATAAAGCGGTGTGGGCAATGAGCCGGCACTCTCGCCGGCGACCACGAGCTGCGCTGTGTCGGGGAACTCGGCGGCGAGGGCCTTCAGCGCGGTCGACGCGTTGATCGAGCCCTTGTGCTGCACGGTCAGCTCGGGGCCGTACACGCGCGTGGCCGTGCCGAGGTGTACATCGCCAGTGCAGTACGGAGCGAAGACGAAGGAGTAGTTGGCCAACGGATTGCGGCTCTCACCGAAATCGAAGATGCCACTCGAAAAGTTGTTCGGATCATCGTTGGCCCCGATCGAATGGCGGTACGCCGGGCTGCCGAAGTTGCAGGTGCCGGCGTCGACGCACGCTCCACCGCCTTGGAGGAAGAACACGACCTTGCTCGGATCGCCATGGTGGATCCAGTAGCTGTACGGGCTGCCGTCGGCACACATGCACTCGCTCGGTGCGGTGACCTGTTTCCATCCGGCGACCGGAACAACCTCGGTCGTGGTGGGGGCGGTCGAGGCGGGTGTGGTCGCCGGAGGTTTGGTGTCGGCCGCGGTGACCGGCGGCGGTGACGTGGTCTCGGCTGCGGCAGTCGTCACTGCGGCAACGGACTCGACCGTGGCGGGTGATGTCGACGACGAGCTCGACGACTCGTTGGAGCACGCCGCGACGACGCCGAGTAGCGCAATGGTGATCGCGACAACGCGTCTCACGTGGACTGCACGGCGTCAAGCGACTGCTTGAGCGTGGTGACGACCTGGTCGAGCTCGTCGTCGGTGATCACGAACGGAGGTGCGACCATCACTGCGCTGGGCACCGGGCCTGACCCTGCGGGGTAGATCCACACGTCGCGCGACAACGCCTCGGCAACGACGCGCTGGTGCGGGATGTTGAGCTCGATGCCGTAGAACATGCCGCGGCCACGGACCTCGACGACCGCGGGGTGATCGTCGAGCTCGGCGTGCAGGCGATCGCCCAGCACCGCGCCCATCTTGGCGGCCCGCTCGACCAAGCCCTCGCGCTCCATGATGTCGAGCACCGCAACGCTGGCCGCGCAGGCCGCGTCGTTGCCGGTGAACGTGAAGTACATGAACCCGGCGTCGCCCAACACCTCGGCGACCTCCGAGCGTGCGGCGACGGCGCCCATCGGCACGTACCCACCGCCGAGGCCCTTGCCACCGACGATCACGTCGGGCTCGAACGGGAAGTGCTGGAACCCGAAGTTGAGCCCGGTGCGGCCATACCCGCACATCACCTCGTCGGTGATCATCAAGATGTCGTAGCGATGGCAGATGTCGGTGACGACGCGCCAGTAGTCGTCACTCGCCGTGAGACAGGCACCTGCTGCACCGGTGATCGGCTCGGCGATGAACCCGG
>JANPOJ010000720.1:0-5680 GCA_031427935.1 Ilumatobacteraceae bacterium
TGGTGCTGGCCGCTGTGGCCGGTGTCGGGTTCGGGTTCATCTTCGTTGCCTTTGCACGTACCGCCGGCGACAGCGGATTGTGGCCACTGGTGTCGGCCCGCGCTGCCTCGCTGCCGGTTGTGGCCATCGTTGTCGGCGCGACCAGACCGGGGCGCGGCGCGCTGCGATCCGTGATCTGGTTGGTGCTGGCCTCCGGCGTGCTCGACATGGCCGCCAACATGTTCTATCTCGAAGCCAGCCACCGCGGTCTGCTGAGCATCGTCGCGGTGATCTCGTCGATGTACCCGGTCAGCACGGTGTGCCTCGCGTTCGGGCTCGATCACGAGCGCGTCAGCAAGACGCAGGCCGCCGGCCTGGCATTCGCGGCGACGGCACTGGCGCTGGTGTCGCTAGGGAGTTGACGACTCGGCGATCCTCTGCGACTCGCGCGCTGCAGCCATGAAGATCCCCTTGCTCATCAGGCTCGGCTCGGCCTTGCGCCGCTCGATGTAGACCTCGGCGCGGGCAGCGTGGATCGCCGGGTCGTCGGGCGCCGCCCACCCCGCCAGATCGGCGAGGTGGCAGGCGAGTCGAAGATCGTTGTCGACGACTGCGCGCTGGGCCCGGCCGATCAATGCAGTCGCCCCGCCACACAGGTCGGCGATCGCCGCCGCGACGTGCGCGTCGGGTGATGGCTTCAGTCGTGACGCCGCGCCATCCCACCACCCACCGAACTGGCGCCAGATGTTGCGGATGACGAACTCCGGCTCGTCGTACAAGGGCCGCAGGTACGGCTTGGCCAGCGTGTCGGCCGGCACGGTGACGGTGTGGATGATGGCGTCGAGCGTCGCACCCTGGTTCATCATCGCGATGACGTCGGCGACGACATGCTCCAACGCGTCTGCGATGTCGCCGAGCACCATTGCGATTCGTGCCTGGCCGGCGATCGGAAGCCCGTGGGCCGGCACCAGCAGTTCGGGCTCCGCGGCAATCATCTCGCGCAGCGCCGCCGCCCACTCCAGCGGGTAGCGCTGCACCTTCTGCGGGTTCCCGGCGTTGGGGAAGTTCCAGATCACGAAGTCGCCGGCCATGATCCACTTGCGATCGGGCAGCCAGGCCCAGAGATGGTCGTCGGTCTCGCCACGCGCATGGCGGAGCTCGACCGTCGTGTCGCCGACCTGCAACTCGTGGTGCGAGACGAACGTCTCCGATGGCCGCAGTGTGGTCGACGGGAGGAAACGTCGGGCGTCGGCAATGGACACCTGAGCGCCGCCCTCCGCCTCGCCGATCGACAAGTTCAGCTCACCCGGGATGCCGCCGAACTGTCGGGAGTTGATGATGAGGTTCCAGTTGTTGGTGTAGTCGTAGCGATCCAGCCGGGCAGCGACGTTCTGGTGCCCGATGACCGCGGGTCGATCTGCCGCAAAGAAGGTGCTGCCCCCGACGTGATCGGCATGGCCGTGCGTGTAGATCAGGTGGCTCACCCGGTTGGGACGCCACCCCTTGACCGCGGCCATCACCGCCTCACCCGTGTGCACCCCTGACGAATCGAAGCACACCAGGCCCGCGCCGGTGTCGAGGGCGACGCAGTGACTGAAGCTCTCGACGATCGCCAAGCCCTCGGCCAGTTCGCTGAGCTCGTTGGTCACCCGGTTGATCGGCTGATCGACCACGCCTGAATCAATGATTCGTGAGGAGATCTCCAACAGGTCGGCCATCGCGCCAACCGTACTCAGCCGGCGTCGTCGGGATGTTCGGCGAGGTATGTGGCGGCGTCGATCGGCCCTGTTGCGCTGTATCCGACCGGCAGTCGAACAGTGCCGGCCGACGTTGCGTAGAACACCTGCCACTCGCGATACGCGGTATACAGCTGTGGGTTGTCGCGCAGGTTCTCGGCGAACGCGGTGACAGTCGCGACGTAAGTGTCGTTCGGGTTGTACTCGTGCACCGCGGCCTGCATGTCGGCGGGGCCACCGCTTTGGGCCAGGTACGTCGCTGCGCCGATGATCGCGTCACGTGGAACCGTCGGGTCGCCGCCACAGCACCGTTCCCATGTCGCCGGAAGAAACTGCATCGGGCCGACCGCGCCTGCCGACGACGTGCCGATGATCCGGCCCATCCTGGTCTCCTGCAGGTGGATCGCGGCGAGCCAGTACCAGGCGATGCCGGTTGCTGTCTCGGCATCGTGGTAGTCGCCGAGCAACTCGTCGGCGGGAAGCAGATCGATCACGGTCCAGGCAGGCAACGTGGTGCTGGGGGGAGATGGGTTGGGATTGGCTGCCTGGCGCGCCTGCCCCAACTGGCGAGCCGCCACGATCCGTTCGATCGACGGGCGCACGTCGTCACCCACGCCTGCGAGCACGGCATCGTCGAGATCGGCGTGCGCGGCCAGGTAGCGATACAGCAGTTGCTGGCGCGCTCCGACGCTGCCGTCGCCCGAGGCCGCGGAGCGTTCGACGGTGGTCAGTTCGCCAGCGAGCTCGGCGGCCGTCAGGTTGGTGGTGAGGCGAGAGGTGCTGGCGATCGTGGCGGTCGTCGCGGTCGTGGTGGCCACGACGAACGTGGTCGCGGTCGCGACGGTGGTCGACGCCGAGTCGAGGGCCACGGACGAGCTTGCCGACGACGTGATCGCCGTACGCCCCGGTTCGCTCGAGCAACTGCCGAGGATCACCGCCGCCGCGAGAACTCGCGCGGCAACTGCCATCAGCGCGGGAGGCCCAGCACGCGCTCGCCGAGGATGTTGCGCATCACGTTCGATGTGCCACCCATGATCGTGTAGCCGGGCGCGTACGTGAGGCCTTGCGTCAGCGGGTCCCACAGCGTGGCGCTCGCCCCGAGGGTGCGGCCCACGAACTCGGCGACGCGGATCTCGTGCTCGGTGCCGAAGCACTTCGTCGCCGCACTGAACCCGACCGGCGCCTGACGGAGGATCTCGCGGATCACCAGCAATCGGCCGACGCGATAGCCGATCTCCAACGCGGCGATCTCTTGGCGCACGACAGGGTCGGATCGATCGGCGTGTTCGAGCGCGATCTGGTAGAGCGCGTAGTTCGAGACCAGTCGATCGATGCCGCCGCGCTCGTGCTCGAGCTGCTTCATCGTCTGTTTGAAGGCCGCGCCCTCGACCCCTACCAGGTTGAGCACCGGCACGCGAACGTCGGTGTAGAAGACCTCGCAGAAGTGGTGGTTGGTCGTCATGTCCTTGATCGGACGGATTTCGATCCCCGGCGTGTCCATGGGAACGATGATCTCGCTGATCCCGGTATGCGGCGGGCCCTCGGTCGACGTGCGACAGATCAGGTAGCAGTAGTCGGCGACCTCGCCGAAGCTGGTCCAGATCTTTTGTCCATTGATCACCCAGTCGTCGCCATCTCGAACGGCCGAGGTCGAGAGCGAGGCGAGGTCGGAACCGGCGTCAGGCTCGCTCATCCCGATGCACCACGTGGTCTCGCCAGACAGGATCTTCGGCAAGAACTCGGCCTGCTGATCCGGTCGGCCATAGGTGATCAGCGATGGGCCCATCTGTCGATCGGCGAACCACATCGCCGCGATCGGCGCACCGGCCTTGATCATCTCCTCGCCGACGATCAACCGCTCGATGGGTGGCCGACCGCCGCCGCCGAACTCGGTCGGCCAGGTCATGCCGATCCATCCCTGGGCGGCCATCTCCTTGGCGAACTCCTTGGAGTAGCCGTTGATCCACGAGTCGTTGTGCCTGCCGTACCGGGCGACGGCATCCGCGGCGACCTTGTGGGCCCGCTCGCGCAACTCGATCTGCTCGGGCGTCCACGTGAAGTCCATCACTTTCGATGCTAGGTGTCGCCGGTGCCCGGCGGGGAAGTAGGTGGACGACACCCGAAGAACGAGGATGTGAACCCTCCTCGCGACGGGAGCTACCCTGTACAAGTCCGATACAAGTCAGCGAAGGATGCAGAGCAGATGGCGAAGATCAAGGTCGAGAACCCGGTCGTCGAGATGGACGGCGACGAGATGACCCGCATCATCTGGCAGTTCATCAAGGACAAGCTCATCTTGCCGTATCTCGACATCGAGCTCGACTACTACGACCTCGGCATCGAGAGCCGTGACGCGACCAACGATCAGATCACCATCGACTCCGCCAACGCGACCAAGCGACATGGTGTCGCCGTGAAGTGCGCGACCATCACGCCCGACGAAGCCCGCGTCGAAGAGTTCGGCCTGAAGAAGATGTGGAAGAGCCCCAACGGCACGATCCGCAACATCCTTGGCGGCGTGATCTTCCGCGAGCCGATCGTGATCTCCAACATCCCGCGGCTCGTCCCGGGTTGGACCAAGCCGATCGTCATCGGCCGTCATGCCCACGGGGACCAGTACAAGGCCACCGACTACAAGGTGCCGGGCGCCGGCACGGTGATGATGACCTACATCCCCGCCGATGGCAGCGAGCCAGTGGAGATGAAGATCGCCGACTTCGGCGACGACGGCGGCGTGACCATGGGGATGTACAACTTCAACGACTCGATCCGCGACTTCGCCAGGGCGTCGCTGCGCTACGGGTTGGGCCGCAACTACCCGGTCTACCTCAGTACGAAGAACACCATCCTCAAGGCCTACGACGGATCGTTCAAAGACATCTTCGAAGAGGTGTACCAGACCGAGTTCAAAGTCGAGATGGACGCCGCCGGATTGACCTACGAGCACCGCCTGATCGACGACATGGTCGCCGCTGCGATGAAGTGGGAGGGCGGCTACGTGTGGGCGTGCAAGAACTACGACGGCGACGTGCAGAGCGATACCGTTGCGCAAGGCTTCGGTTCACTCGGGCTGATGACGTCGGTGCTGATGACTGCTGATGGCAAGACCGTCGAGGCCGAGGCCGCACACGGCACGGTCACCCGCCACTACCGCGAGCACCAGAAGGGCAACAAGACATCCACCAACCCGATCGCCTCGATCTATGCATGGACGCAGGGCCTGACCTATCGCGGCAAGATGGACGGCACCCCTGCGGTCGTCGCCTTTGCTGAAGCGCTGGAGCGAGTGTGCGTCGAGACCGTCGAGGCCGGCGAGATGACCAAGGATCTGGCGGTCCTCATTGCCAAGGATGCCCCGTACCTCAGCACCGAGGAGTTCCTCGACGCGCTCGACCGGCGGCTACACACCGCGATGGGGTGACCACGAAGCGAAATCACCGTGATCGCTGGTCTCCGAAGCAACGTATGGTTGCCTGAGGGAGGTCGGATGAAGGTGCAGTGGGAGGCCCCGGGCCCCGGGTATTGGGAACTTGATCGATCGCACTTCGTCGGCGGCGAGACGCCACTGATCCAACACATCCAGGCCCAGGCGATGCCGGCCGGCCTTCGCAAGGTGTTTGCCGAGCTCGGCACGCCGGCCGACACACTCGACTGCCGATTCGTGAACGGCTTCATGTACACACGCCTGCGGCCATTGATCGCCGCCGACCGCCCGGCCAAGATCCTGCCGCCTCGGTTCGTCCTGAGAGCGGTCGGCCGCTTCCATCCGGAGTTCCGCCGCCGGACCCGAGCAGCCGAGAAGGCACGGATCGAACGACCGTGGCGAAAGGTCGTGGCCGATTGGGAACATGGTGGACGAGCGCTCATCGAGTCGCGCAATCTCGCCATCCAGAAGGTCGACCTCAGTGAGCTCGACGAGCCGACGCTGATCGATCATGCACAAGAGGTCGTCGAGCACTGCCGAG
>JANPOJ010000721.1:0-5657 GCA_031427935.1 Ilumatobacteraceae bacterium
ATCGGGGCGAAGCACCGACGACAAGCGCGCCATGCAGATGGTCTTCCAGAACCCTGACTCGGCCCTCAACCGCAGCTGGTCCGTTCGCCGCATTCTCATGCGCAGTGTCGAAAAGCTCACCGGCATCAAGGGCGACGAGGCCAACAAACGCGTCGAGGCCTTGGCCGCTCACTTGCGACTGACACCACGTCACCTCGACCTCAAGCCGCGCCAACTCTCGGGTGGGCTGAAGCAGCGCGTCGCGATTGCCCGAGCCTTCGCTGGCGATCCGCGCATCGTGGTGTGCGACGAGCCGACCAGCGCGCTCGACGTGTCGGTGCAAGCGGCGATCCTCAACCTGCTGGCCGACCTGCAGGCCGAGGAGAAGACGAGTTACGTCTTCATCACCCACGACATGGGCGTGGTGCGCTACCTGGCCGACCGCATCGCGGTGATGTACCTCGGTCGCATCCAAGAGGTCGGGCCCACCGACGACGTGTTCAACGGACCCAACCATCCGTACACCGAGGCGCTGCTGTCGGCGATCCCCAGCGTCGACGGCGAGCCGACCTCGCGCATCCGCCTCGAAGGCGAGATCCCGTCTCCGGCCAACCCGCCGACCGGTTGCGTGTTCCACCCGCGGTGTCCGCGCGTGATCCCCGGGGTCTGCGAGGTGACCGAGCCGCCGTTGCTCGAGGTCGGTCCCGGTCATGCGATGCGCTGCCACATCCCGATCGACGAGCTCCGGCGGCTGCAGCGCAACCCCTGACCGCGTCGGCGGTCAGTCGACGAATCGATCGAGGCTGGTGTCGCGGCGTGCCGTGTGCCAGCGATGGCACCCCGCCTCGTGGAACCAGCGCTCGGTCTGCACGCCGTCGGCGTTGGTGAACATCCACACGCGATCGAGGTCGCGATCGAACTCGTCGGTCATGTGCGCCGGGGGCTCGGGCAGCTCGCCGCCGAAGCGGAACTCCTCGACCGGGCGGGGCCCGCAATTCGGACACGTGATCGTCAGCATCAGCGTGTTCCCGTCGAGCCCTGATCGGCCATCGGGTGGTCGGCGCCGAACCGTGCCAGGGCGAATGGAGCGATGAGATCCGGCGTGCGCCCGGTGGCGATCAGTTCGGCCATCTGTTCGCCGCCGGCCGGGATGCCCTTGAAGCCCCACGTGCCCCAACCGGTGGTGATCACGAAACCGTCGACGCCGGTGAACCCCATGATCGGGGAGAAGTCGGCGGAGATGTCGCACCGGCCCGTCCATTGCCGGAGGATCTTGAGGACGCGGACGAACGGCAGGAGGAACGCCATCTTCAGCGAGCACGATTGCAGGAACTGGAACGAGGATTGGCGCGAGTAGCTCGACTCGCGTTCGAACTCGTGACCGATCAGCATCTGCCCGCGTGCGGTCTGCGAGACGTAGCAGAGCAGGTCGGTCGACGACACGATCGGCCCGAGCCCCTGCGCGTACCCGTTCGTCACGAAGGCTTGCAGCGGGTGCGTACGCACTGGCAGCCGCAGCCCGGCGTGGGCGGCCATCGTCGAAACGTCGCCACCGACGGCGCTCATCACCGTTCCTGCGCTGATGTCGCCAAGTGACGTCTTCACTCCGACCACCCGATCGCCGTCGCGCAACAGCCCGGTCACCTGCGTGCCCTGCAGCACATGCACGCCGCGTTGCATGGCGCCCTGCGCGTACGCCCACACGACTCGGTCGTGGCGGGCTGACGAACCGGGCACGTGGTACGACGCGCCCAGCACCGGGTAGCGGCCTCCGCCGGTGAGATCGATCTGCGGGCACAGCCGCTTGACCTCCATCGGATCGATCAGCAACGTCTCGACGCCGCACGCTTGGTTGAGCTGCACCCGCGATCGCTCGGCGCGCATGCCCGACTCGGTGTGTGCCATCCAGATCAGACCCTTGGTGGCGTGCATGATCCAACACCCGGTCTCGTCTTCCAGGTCCCGGTACAGCTCGACGCTGTGGTTGTAGAAGCGGATCGACTCGGGGATGCCGTAGTTGGCCCGGATGATCGTGGTGTTGCGCCCGGAGTTGCCGGAGCCGATGTAGTCGGCCTCGATGACCGCGACGTTCGTGATGCCGTGCCGTGTAGCCAGGTAGTAGGCGGTCGCCAGGCCGTGGCCGCCGCCGCCGATGATCACGACGTCGTAGCTGGCCTTGGGCTCATGCCACGTCAGCTCCAGCAGGGTCTCGACGAACTCGTTCACCAGAGCCGCTCCGACAGTTCGTGGGCCAGACCGGCCGAGACGACCAGTAACACGTGGTCGGGTCGGATGGCGATCTTGGCCGGCACACCTGCGATCAAACCCTGGCCCAGCGTGCCATCGGCCGGCAACGGCCACTCGATGTGGTTCGTGACGCCGTCGAACTCTGCGGGCGTCAGACGCCAGTGCACGAATGCGTACTCCGGCTCGACGATCGCCAACGGATCATCAACGGTCAGCGTGGCCGCGTCGGTGACGATCGCATCGTCGGGCGCGATGCGCAGCATCGTTGCGCCGTGCGGTAACGCCACGGCATCGAGCGCGGCCGGCTTGGCCACGACACGCAACCCGTGCAGTTGCTCAGGCGCGCGCACGGGCACCCTCAGGGTCGTAGAACGGTGTGGCGGTCACGTGTGCGAGGCGACCATCGACGGTCACCGTGTCGGCGAACGGTGTGTGCTTCTGCCAGCCCAACATCACCGTCATGCCGAGCCCCGGCGACTGGAAGCTCGACGTGACATGGCCGACGATCGCGCCATCGACCCAGATCGGCGCACCTTCGACCGGCGCCGCGCCGTGCATCGTCATCCCGAACAGGTGCCGGCGATCGTCGAGGTCGGCGGTGCGCAGCAACGCGGTTCGGCCGATGAAGTCGGCCTTGTCGAGCTTCACCGCCCACTCCATGTTCAGCCGCCGCGGCGTCGAGTCCATCTCGGTGTCCATCCCGACGATCACGTGGCCCTTCTCCAGGCGGAGCGCGAACAGCGCCTGCAGGCCGTGTGGGCGCACGCCGAGATCACGGCCGGCCGCCATCAGCGTCTGCCACAACTCCACCGAGTGCGTGCGTGGGTGGTGCAGCTCGAAGCTGGCCTCGCCCGTGAACGACAGGCGCAGCACGTGGCACGGCACGCCCGCCACATCGGTGTGCACGTGCTGCAGGAATCGGGGTGGCTCGGCCAGGCCGACACGGCGCAGAAGTTCACCAGCCAGCGGGCCGGTCACGTTGATCGCCCCCAGCGCCAACGTGCGATCGAGGATGTGCACATCGAGCCCCCACGACTCGATCCAGTCGCGGATCCATGCCTCGGCGAACGAAGCGCCGCCCGACGTGAAGGTCAGCAGGAAGCGGTCGCTGCCGTCGTCGGTGGCTTCACGACAGACCATCCCGTCGTCGATGAGGTGCCCGCGTTCGTTGAGCAGCAGCACGTAGCGACTGCGGCCGGGACGGATGTCGTGAATCGTGGTCGGGTAGATGCGCTCCAGCGCTTCCACCACATCGGGCCCCGTCACGATCATCTTGCCCAGCGTCGAGACGTCGCCCAGCGACACGCCTTCGCGCACCGCCCAGTACTCGTCGAGGAAGTTGCCGTAGTTCCACGGCCGCCACCAGCCACCGAAGCGATCCATGCGGGCCCCGAGCGCGATGTGCTCGTCGTGCAACGAGGTACGCCGGAACGGGTCGAGGTGCATGTCGGCAGCGGCTTCGCTGATCGTCAACTGGCGCGATGCCGGTCGGCCGGTGAACGGCGCCGCGGGCTGGCCCGACCGGTCAGTGACGAATGCACGGAGGTGCGGCATGCAGACGCTTCCCTGGCACGTACCGGTGCCGCAGAGCGCGGCTCGCTTGACCAGCTCGATGTGTTGGAAACCTTTGTCCCACACCATCTGCAGGTCCTCGACGGTGACCTTCGAGCACGGACAGACAACACCGGTCGCCGGGCACGGGGGCAGTTCGAACGAGTCGGCCGCAGGACCCACGGTCCGCACGTGCGGATCGGCGACCATGCGGGCTAGCAGGTCGCGCGGCGCAGCACGCGCCGACGTGACCACCAACGCGTCGCACGGGGTCGAAGCACCATCAGCAGTGACCACGCCGCTGACCACGCCATCGGTCCCTTCGATTCGCACCAGTTCGTCGAGGTCGACCGTGGCGATCACGCCGAGGTCGACGCCCGCCGCCCGAAGTTGTTCGGCAGCGCGCAACGTGTAGATGCCGCACAACATGTTGCCCTCGCACACCGGGTGGAGCTCGGACGCCCCGGTCGCGATCACCACGTCGTGAGCGTGCACGTGCAGCATTCCGCCGGTCGTCAGCCTCACGATCACCACGGGCCCGGGGTAGACGCCGACGACATCGTGGCCGAGTTCCCCGGCCAGCACTGTCACGCCGCGGCCCTCGGCGCGTGCCGCAGCGGCAGCCGCCGTGCCCGATTCACCGGCACCGATCACCACCACGTCGGCGTGCTCGCGCCGCAATGTCGTGGTGGTGTGGTTCGGCGACGCCACCGGGTCGACCGGCGGGTCGAGGTGCAGCGGGGGAGCGCCGACGGCCGGGTGTCGAACCACCCGCATGCCCGGCCGCGCCGCGGTCAGGCAGGTGCGGGTGAACGCAATCCCGCCGATCTCCGCGCAGCAGTTGCCGCAGTCGCCAGCCAGACACAGGGTTCCGCCGTGCTGTGGATGGTGGCCGGCGCGCACAACTGCAACGGCCACGGAATCGCCGTCGGCGTACTCGATCGGTTGGTCGTCAACCACGATGCGCATGCTCGGCTGACTGTAGCGAATCGCCGATTCGCGGCACGACTGTTCTGTGAATGAATTCGTCTGTTGGCATGCAAAACTACGCGATATGGATCCTGTGGGGTTTCACCGCGAGGCATTGAGCGTCGCTCAGGGCATCGTCGACGACATCGATCGATCACACTTCGAACTTCCCACGCCGTGCGACGAATGGAACGTGCGCCAGGTCCTCGAGCACATGATCGGTGGGAATCGCCGCATTGCCGGCAACCCGCCCGTCCCGGGTGAGGATGTGATCGGCGACGACCTGTCTGGCGCATACGCTGCCAGCGCGGCGGGCGCGGCAGCGACGTTCGAGGCCGATGGCGGGCTCGAGCGAACCTTCTCGCTGTCGTTCGGTGAAGTGCCCGGGCGGGTGGCCGTGCTGGCCAGATCGACCGATCAGTTGGCTCACGCGTGGGATCTGGCCAAAGCCGTGGGCATGTCGACCGATCTCTCGCCGAGGATGTACTCCACCGGCCTCGAACTGCTGCAGCTGCGATTCGCGACCAGCGGCCGCAACCCGGCGATGTACGCCGACGAGACGCAGCCTGGCGATGGCGCCACCACCGCCGACCGGTTCGCCGCATTCTCAGGGAGGCACACATGACCACTCGAGTTGCTGTGGTGACCGGGGCCGGCAGCGGCATCGGTCGCGCCGTTGCTGTTGGCCTGGCCGCCGACGGCTTCGCCGTCGTGCTCGCCGGCCGCCGGGCCGACGCGTTGCAAGAGACCGCTGCGACGATCACCACCGACACCTTGCTGCACCCCACCGACGTCACCGACGTCGGCAGTGTCGATGCGCTGTTCGCGGCGATCGATCAGCGATTCGGACGGCTTAACTTCTCCACGCTGGAAAAAACGCAAAAACGGGGACATTGTTATATACAAATACT
>JANPOJ010000722.1:0-2156 GCA_031427935.1 Ilumatobacteraceae bacterium
TCGAGCAGGGTTTGGCCTGGTGTCTGCACTCGTCGTCGGGTCTGGCCGCCGCAGAGCCGCATGCTCGCCGTGCGCTCGCGCTGGCCGAGGGGTCGGGCGATCCGCAGCTTGTCGCCGGAGCGTTGACAAACCTCGAATTCCTCGGGTCACTCGCCGGGCGCGGTCTCGCGGTCGAGGCCGTCGGGCGGGTCGCCCGCACCGCCGATTCGTCGCCGCCGGAGATCCTGGTTCGGCCGGACTGGATGCACGGCCTGCTCCTCGAGTTCGACGACCACCTGGTCGAGGCCCGCGAGCGATTCGCCACCCTCCATCGGGAAGCCGCCGATCGCGGGGACGAGCAGTCGCTGCCGTTCATTCTGTTCCATCTGGCGCGCACCGAACTGTTGTCCGGCGAATGGAGGCAGGCCCTCCAGGCGGCGAGGGAATGCTCGGACACAACCCGCTCCAGCGGCCAAGCGAGCGAACGTCCCTACGCCTGCGATATCGAAGCACTCGTCGACGCGCACCTCGGTGCTGTCGATTCGGCCTTGGCGAGGATCGCTGAGGGGCTCGAGCTGACCGACAGGTTCGGGGTCATTCCGGCGCGCCTGGAGATGATGGCGACACGAGGTTTCCTCGAGCTCTCCCTTGGCCGCCACGACGACGCCGACCGCACGTTGACCGCTGTGGCCGCGGCCGCGGAGCACTCCGGACTGCTCGAGCCTGCGCTGTTCCGATACCACGGAGACGCGATCGAGGCAAAGATCGCGCTGGGCCGTCTCGACGAGGCGGCAATGCTGGTCGATCGTGTCAAGCTCCTCGAGGCGACACTGCAGCGACCGTGGCTGGCGTTGGTTGCCGGGCGCGGCAGCGGCTTGCTGCAGGCGGCCGGTGGCCAGCTCGACGACGCATGCGACGCGCTCGCTGCCGTCCTCGAAAGCGATCGCACCGGGCAACCGTTCGAGCGGGCCCGGACCTTGCTGGCGTTCGGATCCGTGCAGCGTCGCCACCGCCAGAAGCGCGGCGCCCGCGACGCCCTGGCCGCCGCCCACGACACGTTCGCCGACCTCGGGGCGACGTTGTGGGTCGACAAGGCCACCGCCGAGCTGGCCCGGGTGGGTGGACGCGCCCCCACCGCCGGACTGACGCCGACGGAGCGCCAGGTTGCCGAGCTGATCGCCGCCGGACGCACCTACCGTGAGGTGGCGGCCGAGCTGTTCATCAGCCCGAAAACCGTCCAATGGAACCTGTCGAAGGTCTACCGCAAGCTCGACATCCGCTCGCGAGCCGAGCTCCCCCGCCGGTTGGAAGCGCGCTGATCCGTCGTTAATCCCAGCCGACTGGCCGATTTCGAGCGCCTCGAGGAATGTTCATGATCGAAGACACCAACCCGTGACAAAGGAGTCCCGACCATGTCTGCATCGATCATCGAGCGCCCGAACGCTGAGCATCAAAACCCCGTTCGACGCACGGCGCCCGCCGATCTCATCCGCACGATCGATGGCGTCCACGCACCGGCCGCCGGGGCGTGGGAGATCGGCCGCGGACAGAACATCGGGCTCACTGCGCGCGGCCTGCGGACGCGATCGGTGTCCACCCGAGTCGTGCACGGGACGCTGGTCGTGACCGAGGAGCTGCTGGGTTCGTCACTCGACTTCACCGTGCTCGTGCCCGACACCGGGAGTTACGTTGGCTTCTCGACTCGGGTGAGCCGGCTCCTGTCGGTCGAGTGCTGGCAGGGTGCCGGCACGGTGACAACAGCCGACGGTTTCTGCCCGGTCTCGCTGAGCCTTCGCTACAACGGTGTCTTCTGTCAGCGCGGGCGGCAACCGTCGCTCTGGCTCACAATTCAGGCCACCGTCGTCCTGCCCGAAATGTCCGTCGCCGTGGTAGGCCGGCGCGTTCGCCGGTTGAAGATCGCCGCCGAGTTGAACCTCAACTCACGCGGTCAGCTACCTAGCCCTGGCGCCTCGGCATCGCGTTACTAACGAGGGCTCGACATCGCCCGCTCACGGAGCCGATCGAAATATCAGTGCGCGCCAGCTGGCACCGTCGGCCGGCCGAGCTGCGAATTCTTGTAACAATCAGCGAAATAGTCGTCGTCGCCGAACAAGCGGTCACCATGCTCGGCCAACAGCCGATAGACGCCCTTCAACCGATCACCGAGCAACTCCCGC